>JBJYXQ010000029.1:0-5858 GCA_046260035.1 Anaerolineae bacterium | reverse complement strand
GTATCCGGGCGTCGTCCATGGCGGCATCCTCGCCACGATCCTCGACGAGACGACAGGCCGCGCCATCAACGTTGGGCAGGATGAGGAACAATTCTGGGTCACAGCCAAGCTTGAGATGCGTTACCGCAATCCCACCCCGACCAACACTCCGTTGACGGCTGTTGGCTGGGTTGTACGCCTGCGCTCGCGGACGGCTGAAGTCGCCGGAGAAATCCGCCTTCCCGACGGCACCGTAACCGCTGAGGCTGCCGCCGTCGTCGTCTGCCCGTCAAAGGAAACTCTCAAGTCATGGGAAGAAGAGCGGAAATTCTGGGGTTGAGAGTTGTGGTTGTGAGTTAGGGGTTGTGGGTGATCAAATTAATTCGTCATTCGCGATTCCTAATTCGTTATTCGTAATTCGCCATTCGTAATTTGCTACGGAGGTGCGTATGTTGCGGAATGTAAAAAGCTATAAACGCGCTAAAGATATCGACGATGCCGTCGCGCTGGTGCAATCGAATCCCAACGCGATCTACATCGGCGGTGGCGCGTGGACGGTGGCGCAGGGGGATTCACAACTGGAGATGGTCGTCGATTTGCAGGAAGCCGGTCTGGATGTCCTCGAAGGCAACGTCGACGGCGTGCGAATGGGCGCGACAGTCACTCTTCAGGCCATCATCGACCATCCCGACGCGGGCACACTCGCCGACGGGATTCTGGCGCGGGCGGCAGGATACACGCAATCGCGCAACTTACGTGAGCAGGGCACACTCGGCGGCACGCTCATCGTCGCCGGGCCGGCGGATCCGCTCACGACGGCGCTGCTCGTCCTCAACACCGACGTTCTCTACGCCGACCCGGTGGTGCATACCGCACCGTTCACCAGCTTCGTGGCCTACCGCGACCGACTGATCAAGACACGCGTGCTCATCACCGAAGTGCGCGTCAGGCGCCCTCCGGCGCGCAGCGCCGCCGCCTTCGAGGTGGTCGGGCGCTCGCCCAAAGATAAGCCCATCGTATGCGCAGCAGCTTACGTGACCGTAGATGAGGGCCTGCCTGTCGACATCCGCATCGCCGTAGGTGGCGCGGATGAAAAGCCCGCCCGGCTCTACAAGACCGAGCACCTGCTCAAAGGGCAGTTGCTGACACGCGAGAAGGTCGCGGGTGCACTGCCGCCATCGCTGGCCGAACTGAAGCCCGTGGGCGATTTCCGTGGCAGCGCCGAGTACCGCATGGAAATGGCACAGGTGTTGCTGCAACGCGCAATCCTGGGCGCGTGGGAAAAGGCCCGACGTACATAGAGAAGAGATTCAGGATTAGGAACTAGGGATTGGGAATCCCTTTCCCTAATTCCCATTGTCAAGGAGAACTGATGTCAGAAGAAAATACTGT
This sequence comes from Anaerolineae bacterium, assembly GCA_046260035.1. Lineage (GTDB taxonomy): Bacteria > Chloroflexota > Anaerolineae > B4-G1 > SLSP01 > DSWT01. The sequence goes on along the minus strand of JBJYXQ010000029.1, from coordinate 4,487 downwards.
GGGAACGACGAAACGCAAAACACTCGGCTGGTCTTACGGCGGACAAGCTCTTATCGAGGGCGTGATGATGCGCGGCAAATACAATGCCGCGATTGCCGTCCGACCGCCGGAAGGCGAGATCATCGTCAAACAAGAACCGTTGGGTGCTTTCTACCGGGGCTTTTTCAGCAAAGTCCCGTTCCTGCGCGGCATACCGTTGTTGTGGGACTCGCTCGGATTGGGGATGAAGGCGCTGTTCTTCTCCGCCGAAGTCGTCGGGCAGGCCGAGGACCCAGAGTTCACCATGAGCGGCGGTGCGGGCATCGCTACCGGTGCAATTGGGCTGTTGGGTGGTATGGCACTATTCATGGTCCTACCCTCGTTCCTGGCTGGGCTGCTCGTCCCGGAAAAGGCGTTGCTCTTCAACCTCGTCGAAGGCCTCATCCGGCTGTGCCTGCTGGTCGGCTACATCGCCGCCGTCGGGCAAATGGAGGACATCCGCCGGGTCTTCGCCTACCACGGAGCGGAGCACAAGACCATCAACGCGCACGAAGCGGGCGTGCCCCTCACCGTGGAAAACGTGCGCACCTTTTCGACGACCCACGCGCGCTGCGGAACGGCATTCCTGCTCATCGTCGTCTTCATCTCGATCCTCGTGTTTGCGCCATTGGGCAGGCCCGCGTTTTTGATCCGCATCGCGTCGCGGTTGCTGTTGCTACCGGTCATTGCCGGCATCGCCTACGAAGTACTGCGCTTCACCGGCAAACACGCGAGCAACCCGATCATCCGCGCCATCATCACCCCGAACCTGGCGTTACAGCGGCTCACCACCCGCGAGCCGGACGACAGCATGCTCGAAGTTGCCATCACCGCGTTGGAGACGGTACTCGCCGGAGAAACGGCTGCGACGTGAGATCGCTTTTGACGCAAAGCTGAGAAGCTATTCAAGTGGCAGTGTGACGTCCGTGCTCCATGGTCCACTTGGCTGCCAGCGTTGCTCAAAATCCTGTCCCTGCACCATAGCCTGAACAATCGGCTGCAATAGCGCAGCAACACCCCGCACAGCAACTTCCAACGTCGGCGGTGCGGGATCTTGAGGGAGACGGCGCACAAAGGCTCGCCATTGCACTTGCTTATCCGGGTCAGTTGTAAATGCCGGTGTGAAAGCCACCGGCATTTCCTGAAGAGGTGTTTGCCGCTGGCGGAAGGTCTCACGCAACGCCGAGGCTAGTAGCGGCCCATCAAAGTTGAATTGCATCGCTAGCGACCAAATATCGTAGAAATCCTTCATCCGGCTATTTAACATCCCCAGGTACACGATAGCCTGGAATTTCTCCGCTATTACGCTCTCGCGACTGTAACCTTGGAGCACAGGTGGCGGAAAATTATCCAAAATTATCGGTAACTGTACCCATGTTGGCCCAGGTATCAGGATGTCGCCAAAGCCTACATCCACTTGAAGACGGATGCGCGCTTGACCTAACGTCGCGGACAACCGCACGCGTACACCCCGGTACTGTGCAGCTTCGGTGATAGAAGTTCCACTGACGGTGGCCTCGTCAAATCGCAAGCCATCATCTTCCGGCGATTCTTCCTGGCACACAGCCCGCATGGCCTGAACGACCGACGCAACCTGGCTATCAAGATGTCCTAGCAGGTCTACATCACGAGTTGAGCGCGCCGAAGCGCCCTGCCAGACATTGAACATTAGCGCTCCCTTGAGGACAAAATTCGCCACATAGGGCGAACGTCCCAGGCGGTAAAGAAATCGTTCCAGGGCGAAATATTGTAACAATTCGTCAAACGGACGCCCCTGCGCGCGTGCTTGATTGAGCAGACGTCGATGGACCGAAGCGGCGATATTCCGTGTCACAGCAACGTCTCCAGGTAAGGCCTCATCACAGTATCCACGCGGCAAATTTCCGCGTACTCAAGCAACACATCCAACTTAAAAGCAGGATGTGCACAATAGGCGCGCAGAGCTTCCAATGCAATGTCCAGGCCAAGTTTCCGCCGATACTTGAAACTGTCCGCAACGCACTTAGCCGGGGCATAGATACGCACCGGTGTAGCGTCGAGAGTTTGGAGTTCGATTCCTTCACTAAACGCCCGGCCGGAAAAACGAAACACGCGCAGCGGTGGGAAAGCCAGGGCGGGATGCGCTGCCTTGGGCGGCAGCGCGATATCCACAGCATGAGGAATTTGCGTGGTCAACCCATGAAAAGCGAGTGCGGAAATCAGGCAAATGACGGCCTGAGGAAGTTTGTACGCTACAGTCACTAGATCTTGATGAACAAGCGGTGGCAACTCAGTTAGGCGATAAAGACCACGACTCAAGCCCTCCACCAGGCCAGTATCTCGCAATTCATAGAGCGTGCGGGAGTGGATACCCAAGCGAAGCGCATCGGAAGTGCGCAAGATGCCATTATGCTCACGAAACAGCGCGAGCGCAGCTTTCATTGCCGGCGTCATGGCCATCAATCACCTCACAGAAATGGATAAAAATATCAATACTTTTATATAAGTATAAAGGTTTTTATCCGCCCGTCAAATCTATGCCCCAAGCGCTTGAAACGTGACAGAAACTCGCTCTGAGCACCCAGTGTGCTTCGGAAACTATGGCGAAGGCATAGGCCCCACCGCAGCGGCAATGTGCTCAAAAAGTGCAACGCACTGTCTAAGTACGTTGCACCTCAAGACTATATTACCGGCGACGCAAAAACGCGGCAGCGCCCAAGAGGAGTGCCACACCTTGCAGGATGAATCCGGCGATCACCGGCCAATTCGACGGTTTGGTCTCTGTCGTCGGTGGTTCCAGGTCGACGAGGGGCGTCCAGGTAGGCAAGGGTTCCATAAACTCCGGGACCACCGTGGGCACTGGGGTTACGAGCTGCGGAGACGGCAATTCCGTTTCACCTTCGGGTGATGGTTGCGGTGTGCCCTCTGCTTCAGGGGATGGCGTTTCGGGAGACGGTAACGGCTCGGTGCCCAGTTCGGGCAACGCCGTGGGTGTGGGCGGCGCTTCACCAGGCTCAACGAGCTGAATGGTGGCTTCGGCGACGGCAGTGCGATTCGCGCCATCGCGGAATTGCACGTAGACACCGTATTGGCCGGGTTCTATTCCGGACAACGGCCAGGGCAACAGGGGTTCCCAGGGTTGCCAAGCCGCACCGTTGAAGTCGGGGGTGTCGCTCAATCGTACCTCGATCGCCTTGCCGATCCACGCTCCCTCCCCCATCGGTACAGCCTCTTCGTTCGTCAAGCGTACGGCAACTACCGGCGATTCAGTGACCTCAGCCCCGTCATTGATGAAGATTGGCAGCACGCCAGGTCGCGCGCCGAACGTAATCACAAAATAACGCACGCCCTGCCCATCTTCGGCGTATCCCACTCCGATTTCACGATAGCGCACATCGGTGAAGATCCCCCACTCTTCGGCACGGTTATGGAACCAGTTGAGCGCATCGACCGGTCCGCCTAGCCCAAGCCACACCACTTCATTGACCAACAAGCCATCGTTCCACGCACGGTAGCCCGCCTCACGAATACGCTGTTGATAGGAGGACCCATCCGCACCATCGTGTGACGCGACACCACGCTTGGCGATATCCTCTGCGTGACGTTGCGCGGCCTGTGTCAGCAACGTCGATAGCCCGAGCGGGGCAAGCCCATCGTTCAGTCGCGCACGGTTGATCGCATTGTAGAAATCGACGGAAAAGTCGCTCTGCTGCGCTGCTGGGCGCGCCCATCCAGCGAGGAGCACCATTGCCATCAGCATAGCAAGGGCAAAGCGCAATCCATGCTGTTTTGCATAGCGGATGTTAGTCGCGTGATTGCTCATGGCTTAACCCCCGTGTTGCAGGCGGTGACGGCGGTGTCGATGTAAGCGCCCGGTGTCGTCACATCCTGCTGCCCGATCGAGAGCAGCCCGCGCAGCAACGAAGCACGGCACGCCATGTTGTCCGTAAAGCGCGGCCAGGCCACCCAGGTGCTTTGATCCGCCGCCCTCAATGTCATCTGCAATAAAGCCGTTTCGACAGCGATAAGTCCTTCTGTAGTTACGCGGCTTTCAACAAGTGAGCGGCGCACCGGCAAATAATCAGTATTGGCGCTCCATATTGTCTGCGCCTCTGTGGAATAGAACCATCCTAGCACGTTGAGTGCCGCGTCGCGTCGATCGCCTTCAGGCGCAACGATCAACATTCCCGGCCCATACCACAGCGTCCGACCCGGTCCATCCGGCCCGGGCAATTCGCTCGCGCCGAGTTTGAAATTACGTCCGGCGATGACGGCCTGGTCAATGTCAGCAAGCCGCAAACTGGACTCCACCAGCATCGCCATCGAACTGCGGCTCAGCCGGTCAATGCCATCGCTCAGGTCGCTGTAGACGACACCACATGCGCCGTTGAGAATTTCGTTGAGAACAAGTGCCGTTTGCTGGCCAGACTGGTCGGCGAAATTGTAGAATCCGTCAGCGCCGACAATCTCTGCACCGCCGGAGGTCAACA
>JBJYXQ010000028.1:3417-4507 GCA_046260035.1 Anaerolineae bacterium | reverse complement strand
ATTTCTAAGTCCAGGGAAACGTAGGTCCTCGCCATGTGCTCCTTTCTAAGCTCAAGATTAACATTATACAACATAACGAGCCGTGGGAAAGAGAAAGGGCCGGATTTTCATCCAGCCCCAGCGTTGATATAAGGAATCCAGCAAGACACGAACTCAACGTTCGTCGTCGGACGACTCGATGAATTCGAAATCGTCGACATCCACATCTAATTCTTCATCTTCCTCATCATCCCATAAAAACAACTCTTCCCCGTCCTCATCCAAAAGGAATTCAGTATCAGGACCAACAGGCAGCATATAGTTGAAACCTTCAGGGCCCAGTTGCTGAAGCAAATGGTTCATAATTTTATCCACGTTATCGTACGGTCCGGCGATAAAGTATGGTTTGCCCTCCGGTCCACCGACGGCAATCTCGACATCCACGGCATCCGGGTCTGCGTCTTGTAACAGAATTGAAGCATCCCGATAGTCGCGGTGCGGATGGAAACCGAACTGTGCCGCGTACTCTATTCCGGCTTTGACGATCTTCGCGGCGAGATTGAAGTCGATCTGTATAAGTTCCTGGTTTTGCCCAAGAATGGATAACATTTCCCGGCGGAATTCCCCCGCATCGATAAAATTGGCCGCATTTGCATTCTTTACGCCCAAACAAGCGCGGTCTACCAGGTAAGTACCCGCATATACTTCCCCTGTTGCCGGGTCCCGCCGTGTCACAATGACCTGATTCAATTGTTCGGGGTCTTGCCATTCTTCGTTGACCCAACACTCCATCACCGGCCAGGCCAGTGCACCACGCAGCATCGCTTTCCTACTGCGCGGCCGCGACTGCCTCCTCATGGCCTTACGTTTTTCTTTGCGCTTCGCTTCGCGTCGCGCGCGTTTTTGTTCTCGTCGACTTTTTGGCATGGTCGTCCTCCTTGCGCAATAAGCAGCTGATCAATCAGATTACGGACCTTCCAACATAAAGGAAGAGAAAAGGAAACTTGGAGGCGGGTGTCCCCGCCCCCCCCCCCCCCCCCCACAAAAAAAACCAACCCGGGCCGGGGGGAGCCGGCAGTGCGGGGGGGAGGGGGCAAAAAAAAAAAACAGG
>JBJYXQ010000028.1:0-3407 GCA_046260035.1 Anaerolineae bacterium | reverse complement strand
CCACCCACCCCTCTCACCTCATCCCAGCCGTGCCAGTTGCTCGCGGACTTGCGCTGCTTCTGTCTCCATATCTACCAAGCGCTCGCGCTCGCGCTGGACGACGTCGGCGGGCGCTTTCTCGGCGAAGGGACCGGCGAGACGCTGGCAACTGCCGTTGATGCGACCTTCCAGGTTCTCCAGCGCCTTTTGCAGCCGCGCGCGTTCCGCGTCGAGGTCCACCAACCCGGCGAGCGGCAGGTAAACGACGACATCGCCCGCCAGCACCGACGCAGATTGCGCCACCGGCTCGCACGCCTCCACGATCTCCAGCGCCTCCGCGTTCAGGTGCGCGAGGAACGTCAGTACCGCACGCCGTGCTTCGATGACCGACGCGCTTTCACCCGCTGCCACAGTCGCGGCGACGCGTCGCCCGGCTTGGACGTTGTACTCCGAACGCACGTTACGGATGCCCCGGATGAGGTCCATCAGCAACGCCATCTGCGCTTCAGCTTCGTCGTCAAGCAACGATGGATCCTGTATCGGCCACGGCGCGATGATAAGGGCTTCGCCTTGTCTCACCGCTTGCGGCAACGCCTGCCAGAGCGCCTCGGTGACGAAGGGCATAAACGGATGCAACAAGCGCAACGCGCGTTCCAGCACGGTCAGCAACACAGCGCGCGGAGTGTCCTTGTCGGCGTCTTCTTCGGCGTAGAGCCGCACTTTGCTTGCCTCGATGTACCAGTCGCAGAACTCATCCCACAAGAAATCGCGCACGCGCCGCCCAGCTTCGCCGTACTGCTGCGTCTCCATCAACGCAAAGACGTCGCCGGTGAGCCGTTCGATACGGCTGAGGATCCAGCGATCCTCGAGAGTTAGTTCCAAACCTGACAGGCTTTGGAGACCTGTCAGGTCTGCATCACGCACGTTCATCAAGATGAAGCGCGTTGCCTGCCAGATTTTATTGGCGAAGTTGCGCGAACCCTCCAGCCGGCGCGGATCGAGGTTCATGTCGTTGCCGGGTGTGGAAGAGGTGGTCAGCGTGTAACGTAAGGCGTCCGTGCCGTACTCGTCGATGATGTAGAGCGGGTCGTACTTCCATGCGTCGGGCATGGATTTGCTGATCTTCTCACCGCGCTCGTTGCGGATAAGGCCGTGCAAGTAGACCTTCGCGTATGGAGCCTCTCCGAGCAATGCTAGCGAGAGCATCGTCTCGCGGGCCACCCAGAAGAAGATGATGTCGTAGCCCGTCTCGCGCATATCGTTGGGGAAGAAGCGCTCCAGGTCGGCGGTCTTTTCAGGCCAACCGAGCGTGGAGAACGGCCATAGCCCGGAGGAGAACCACGTGTCGAGCACGTCCTCGTCCTGCACAATCATGCTACTGCCACATTTTGGACACTGCGTAGGATCCTCGATGGCACTCCACTGGTGATCGCAATCCTGGCAGTACCACACCGGGATGCGGTGCCCCCACCACAGTTGGCGGCTGATGCACCAATCGCGGATGTTCTCCATCCAGTGAAACCACGTTTTCTCGAAGCGCTCGGGAATAATGCGCATCGTTCCATCGCGGACGACCCGGATCGCTTCTTCCGCTAGCGGCTTGGCACGGACGAACCACTGCGTGCTGATGCGCGGCTCAATCACCGTATCACAGCGCTGGCAGTGACCGACGCTGTGATGATATGGCTCAATCTTCACGAGCAGCCCCTCTTTCTCAAAATCGGCCACAATCGCCTCACGGCAAGCATAGCGTTCCATCCCCTCGTACGGCCCGGCCTCTTCGTTCATAAGACCAGTGGACGTCATCACATCCACTTGGGGCAGGTTGTGGCGCATACCGATTTCGTAGTCAGTGGGATCGTGGGCGGGCGTCACCTTCACCGCGCCCGTGCCGAATTCCGGCTCCACCGCCTCGTCGGGCACAATGGGAATGGCGCGCCCAATCGCCGGCAGGATCACCATCTTGCCGACGAGCGCTTGCCAGCGCGGATCGTCGGGGTGAACAGCGACGCCGCTGTCGCCGAGGATCGTCTCCGGACGGGTGGTTGCCATCTCGATGAAAGTTGTTGCCCCTTCGGCCCAGCGTCCACTGCCCCATGGGTGCTGCGGGCCGGACCAATCTTCATCAACCACGGGATAGCGAATGTGCCACAGGTGGCTGTCGTGCTCCGTCGGCACCACCTCCAGGTCGGAAATCGCCGACTCACAGCGCGGGCACCAGTTGACCATGTACGGTCCGCGGTAGATCAGACCGCGCTCGTAGAGTGTGTGGAATGCGACGCGCACAGCCTGGCTCAGACCAGGGTCGAGCGTGAAACGTTCGCGCTCCCAATCGCAGGAGATGCCGAGTTGCCGGTGCTGGTCGGTGATGCGCGCGTGCGTCTTTGCCTTCCACTCCCAGCACTTTTCGATGAAGGCATCGCGGCCCAGATCGTGGCGCGTCAGCCCTTCTTTCGCCAGTTCGCGCTCGACGACGTTCTGCGTGGCAATGCCGGCGTGGTCCGAGCCGGGCAAAAAGAGCGCTTCGAAACCGCGCATGCGATAGTAGCGCGTCATCAGGTCCTCGAGCGCCGCCGTCATCGCGTGGCCCAGGTGCAGGATGCCGGTGACGTTCGGCGGCGGCATGGTGATGCAGAAGCGCTCGCCGTCCTTCGAGGCGAACCTCGTCCGCGAGGCGATGCCTTTGGCGATGAGCGTCTCGGGGCGGAAATAGCCTTCGGATTCCCACCAATGGTACAGGCGTTGCTCGTGATCTTTCGGATTGTAAGTTTTTGATAATTCAGTCATGAGTTCCCCTTTTTAACTTTGTCGGCAGATAGCAACCGAAGGTTGCAGACAGCCCTCTAGCCCTCCCCCGTGTAAAGCACAAGGGAGAAAGATTCTTTTTTTAAGTGTTTTTTGAACGTGCTTTGCACGTTCAAAAAACACATGAGAAGTTATACTTTTACAGGCCCTAACGCCGCATATCAGATAATAATTCCACACTGTTCAAAGGCGACTGCCATCCTCTGCCAATCGCTTCCCCCTTAGTCAGTAACGTTTCCCACACGCTTTCAACGTGTTTCACGTCTACCTTCTCGGGCACAGAAGCTTCTTTCTTTTTGGGATCGCGCGTATTCATCTCGGTCATCGTTCGCCTCCTAATCAGGTGTTAAACTTTACAATGATTCAACCAACCCCACCTGGACTTCGCCGTCCAGCAACAAATGACTGTCCCCATCGAGCGCGCTAACGACTTCTACACGCTGTGCGCGTGTAACGCTGATAAGGTCTTGTGTCGCTGCACGGCATCGCTCCGCCAGGAATGTATCGCGCGTCGCGATAGACAACAGCCCGATTTCCGCACCGAGCGAGAGTCCCTGCTCGCTCTTGTGACGCCGTACTGCTGTAGCGATCTCGACCAGCGTCTCGCCGAAGGCCTCGGCATC
>JBJYXQ010000027.1:0-1858 GCA_046260035.1 Anaerolineae bacterium | reverse complement strand
ATGCCCAATCGCATATACCCCTGCGACCCGCCTAGCACCCGGACCAACTCTTCCGTGGCGATGCGCATCAGCGATTCCATATCGGTCGCACGCTGCACCGCGTCGGTGATTTCGCGGGTCATACGTTCACGCGCCGCGCGGCGCTGCGTATCTTGATACAGCCGCGCACGTTCCATCGCCTGGGATACCTGCTCGGACAAGGATTGTAGCAACGCAACCTGATCCGGTGTCCACGTCGTGTTCCCTGCGGGCAGTTGCGCATCGAGCACCGCGATCACGCGGTCACCACTTTTGATGGGTACGGCAAGCGTCGCCGCTTGTGTATCCTCGGTGCGATCGCCTTGCATCAACTGGCCAGTTTTCACTGCCTGCGCCGCCTCTTGGCTCCACGCACCCTCAGCCGGCAGCACAAGGTCCTTTTGCTTGACAAAGCCCAGCCCGCCTTGTTCACTCAGCAATGCACGCCAGGCCTCGCCGGTCAATTCGCCATAGGCGCGCTGCTGAGCAGCCAAGCTCTCTTGGACTTCGTAGAACAGCCGCGCGTTGCTGATGGCCAATGCCACCTGGTCAGACAAGGTTTGCAGCACGCTGACGTCCTCTTGGGTGAATGCCTCGCGTTCCGTCGTCTGCACATCGAGCACGCCGATCACCTCGCCACGTGAACGCAACGGCAGTGCGATCTCAGAATGGGTCTCGGGCAAGTCAGGGTTATTGAAAAAGACCGCATCCTGACCCACATCGAGCGCAATACGCGGTTCGCCGCGTGCCGCGACGTCGCCCACGATGCCCTGCGCGCCAACGCGCAGACGGTGACCACGTGCCAGCATGCGCTGCCCTCCCTCGCTGGAGGCCGCTTGCAGCACCGCCCACTCGCCAGCGGGATCGACAAAAAAGAGGCCAGCGTGATAGAAACCCATCTGCTCGCTGATCAAACGCACCGTCGTTGCCAACAGTTCACCGATCTCCAAAATCGAAGAAACGCTGCGCGCCACATTCGCCGTCGCCTCTAGATAACGCGCACGACGAGACAACACTTCAGTCCGCTCGATAACCGCACGCTCCAAATCGGCACGCTGCGCTTCCAGGTCGCGCGTCAAACGGCGGCTCTGTTCCAATGCCGCTGTCAAACGGGGAACCAGGTAACCCTGCGCAGCCAACAGCAAGACCATCATCATCAGTAGGACCATCGTGTTGCTCACCCAGCCACCGGCATCGGTGGAATTAGCTTCTTGCGCCGGCGGAATGCTTATCCAGCCCGTCGAAAATGCCACTGCAAAGCCACTCACCGTGAGTATCGCCACGATCAGAATCACCACGCTTGTGCGACGTTTAAAAAACAGGGCCGATATAGCCACCAAAGCCAACAAAAAGAGGCGTGCGCTTCCTCCCCTACCGTCCTGGAAGAAATCGAGGACGCCCATCACATAAATCAGTGCCAGGAACGTTCCCACCCGCACCTCGTAAGGAACGCGTTTCCAGAATGTGACCAGCACCACCAGACTATAGGTCAACAGGTAGATCGGGATCAACCAGCCCGTTTGTGTCGTATAAGCATAATACGAACCGGCGATGACAGCCAAGGGACCAACGATCACCAGCGATAGCAACACACCACGGATGAGCTGTTGTTGCCAGACTCGAATGTCCTGATTCTCCAGGCTTGTACTGTGTCCATTCCCTAAATCAGCCATAATGCTCACCCACCTGTTACCTTATCTTGATCCATATCTCGCACCAGGCGAATCGTAGCCTGTTCGAGGCCTAACACCTGCTGGATTTGGTCAACCGATGTTTTAAGCACAGCTTCCAGATCGAGTTCTTGTCGAATGCGTTCACTTACCTGGCTGAACAATTGTTC
>JBJYXQ010000026.1:0-6652 GCA_046260035.1 Anaerolineae bacterium | reverse complement strand
CGATCACTCTGATTACCCTGGCTGGATTTCCTGCCACAACCGTGTTCGCCGGGATGTCGAGGTTGATGTCGGAGATTACGGTATCGCCCTTTACGTAGTGGAAGCTGACGTCGCGGAAGCTGAGTGCGCCAGTCGCTTTACCAGACAAGGTGATAACGTCATCTCTATCGTAGATTTCCGGCGTCTCCTCCAAGAGCTCAGAGACACGCTCCGCACCGGCCATCGCGTGCTGCACATTTTCCCACGCACCACTCAACGCGCGGATAGGCTGGTAGAACATCTCGAGGTACAGGAAGAAGGCGACCAGGTCCTCAAGAGGCAATATCTGGTTGAGCGCCAGCCGGCCACCGAAATAGATCAGGACGATGGTGCCGAGTGATGAGGAGAACTCCACAAACGGGTGGAAGGTCGCCATCAACCGCAAGGCGCGCAACAGGGAGTCGCGGTAGTGGCTGATGTGCTTGCCGATACGTGTGGCTTCGACGTCCTCGCGGGTGAAGGCCTTGATCTCACGGATGCCAGAGAGGTTATCGTTGAGGGTGGCATTCAGTTCGCCCAGTTCCTGCTGACGCCGGCGGAAAGCCGGCCGCACGTATTTGGAGAAGCCACGCGCTGCGACGACGATGAACGGCACAGGGATGAGGCTCAACAACATCAATTGCGCGTTCATACTGACCAATACTGCGATCACACCGACGAGCATGAGGACGTTGACTAGCGTGTCGGGGATGGCGTGCGCAATGAGGGTCTCGAACATATCGGAGTCGTTGACCATGCGTGACATCAAGTCGCCCGTCTGCTTGTCCTCGTAAAAGCGTAGTGAGAGGCGTTGCAGGTGATCGTAGATTTGGCGACGTGCATCAGCGACCACGCCCCAGCCGGCGACGTGCGCCATATAACTGCGCGTGAATTGCAGACCCGCCCGCGCGATGTAGATGATCAACGCAAAAATCGCCAGGCGACTCACCGTTTTCAGCCCTTCCACCAGATTATCCGGTGTGTTGACGGCGGCGATCATTTCCCGCACGATCTGCGGTGCTAGCAGTTGCACCCCTACCAATGCCAACATGGCGAAAATGGTTATAGCCAACGGTTTGATGTAATTCCTTGTGTAGCCGAAGACAAACTTTAATGTTTTCATGTCACCTCACAGTAATCTCTGGTCTGAAATATAGAAGGGTATCCGTAGTAGCGACTTTAGTCGCTTGTGCAATTAACGACTGAAGTCGTCACTACGCGTTATTTTTTACCTTAGATTTGCCAGCTCCACCTGTTACCCGGAAAGGAACTGACGTCGCATAGAGTTTTCAGCCAAACTTTGTATCAGTTCACTGTACTCGAGGTCGTGGATTTGGCTGGCTGCGTCGGGCAAAAAACTGTGTGGCCCAAGTCCTGGCATAATATTGATCTCCAGGACGTAACAACCGGTGTGATTCATTCTCAAGTCGATTCTGCTGTAGTCACTGGCTCCCACGGCGGCGAAGGTCCTCGCTGCCAAATCGTCAATTTCATCGCGCATGGCTTCGTCTTCGACCAGCTTGATGCGCTCCAGATCTTTTTGCGCCGCCTCGTAACTGAGAATCTTCTTGTTGACGTCCATCGAAGCATAATCGATCTCGACAGGTGTAAAGATCCTGGTCTCATTGTCGATCACACCTACACTGAACTCGCGCATACCTTCTCCGGTGATATATTCTTCGACGAGTGCGGGTTGCGCGTGATTTTCTGCGACATGGTTGACTGCCCTGTGCAGGTCATCATCGTTGTAAACGATGGACTTTTCAGTGATGCCGATGTGCCCCCCTTCCAGGAGAGGCTTGACGATCAGCGGATAAGCCAGATTTCCTGCACGACTCTGCAGCTCGACATGGTCGTCATCTGCTACAAAGTATCGAGGCGTGGGGATCTGATCTGCGTCCAATAGTGCCTTGGTCCTTGCTTTGTTCAGTCCGATTGCGACTGTCTCAGCACTGGATCCCAGATGCGGAACCTGCCATTCGTCCAACAGGTCGGGCAGAAATCCTGCCTTGTTTTCTTCGTCAAGATATTCCGCTATATTGAAGACAAAGGTTGGCTTATCATTCTGTTGTCGTTGTTTCAGGAAGTCATACAAGCTCTCGTCGCTAGACGGCGTGATCGATGTGACCTCCCACTTCTCCTGCAAACTATCTTCTATCAACTGGTAAGTCTCTGGGCTTCGCCAGGGTTTATCAGTATAAGATTTGATCAAAACTAAGTTCACGAACTAATCCTCCTTCGCAAATCCATCCCCAACATCAACAAACTGCCGTTCGTACAATTCTCGGTACAGTCCATCCGCCATCAACAACGCCTCGTGATTCCCCTGCTCCACAATCTGACCGCCGTCGATGACACAAATCATATCGGCATTGCGGATGGTGCTGAGGCGGTGCGCAATGACAATCGCGGTACGTCCCGCCAGCAAGCGATCCAGCGCATCCTGGATAAGCATTTCGGTCATCGTATCCACACTGGAGGTCGCTTCATCGAGAACGAGGATGCGCGGGTTGGCTAGCACTGCGCGGGCAATGCACACTAACTGCCGCTGTCCTAAGGACAGATTGACCGCGCCTTCCTGGATTTCCGTCTCATACCCATCCGGCATATTCACAATAAAATCATGCGCATTGGAGAGCCGGGCTGCTTCTTCAACAGCCTCCATGGGCGCGTCGGGGATGCCAAAGCGGATGTTGTCTGCAATCGTGCCGGAGAACAGGAACGGATCCTGTGACACAATGCCCATTTGCCGCCGCAGCGACCGCTGGGCGACATCCCGTACATCGATACCATCCACCAGAACCGCACCCTCTGTAACCTCGTAGAAACGCGCCACCAAGTTGGAAATAGAGGTCTTGCCCGCGCCCGTTGGCCCGACGAGAGCCACCGTCTGCCCCGGCTCAATGGTCAAATTGACATTGTGCAGCACCGGTTCGTCTGCGCGATATGCAAAAGTCACATCGCGCAGTTCCACGCGCCCCTTGATGGGTGGCATTGGCGGGGCGTCAGGCTTGTCAGCCACGGCCGGTTTGGTGTCTAACAAGTGCAGCACGCGTTCTCCCCCTGCCATTGCCGATTGCATCGTCGTGTAGAGCTGGCTCAACTCACGGATAGGCTGGAAAAAGCGTGTGACATACGAGAGAAAAGCAACGACAATGCCAACCGTCATACTACCGTCAATAATCGTCATCCCGCCAAACCACAACACGATGGCCGTCGCTAAAATCCCCAAAAACTGGACTACGGGCATAAACACAAACGAAAGTGTCATGGCCCGGACGTTAGCGTCGCGGTTGGCGCGATTGACCTCTTCAAAACGCTCCTGGGATACGGCCTCTTGTGCAAATGCCTGTATGACACGCATACCTGCAAGGTTTTCCGCCAGGTCACCGATGACGCCAGCCACTGTCGCTCGCGTCTCTCGATAGGCTGGTTTTGCGTGGCGAGAGAAGATCAGCGTCGCGATCACCATCAGAGGCATCACGCTAAAGCTGAACAAGGCTAGCCGCGCATTCATCGACACCATCACGATAACGATGCCTACCAGTGTGATCAAATCGCCGATCAACGTAATCAATCCCTGCGACAATAACTCATTGATCACACCCACATCGCTGAAGACGCGCGAGATGGTCACCCCGATAATGTGCGTGTCGTGATAGCCGAGGTGGATCTCTTGAAGGTGGCGCACCAACTGCCCACGCATCTCCGCTAGGATGTTTTGCCCCGTGCGCGAGAGCAGATATTGTTGTATCGAAGTTGAGATGTACAGCCCTACGAAAGAGAGGGCGGTCAGCAATGCGATATTCTGCAACCCATCGAGATTGCCTTGTGTGATATGTTGATCGATGGCGACTTTGATCAGATACGGTACAGCCAGTCCCAGACTCGATGAAATCAACATCAAGACAAAGGCAATCGCCATCGTCCGCCAATGTGGTACAAGAAAGACCAACAAACGCTGGACGATGTGCGCGTCAAAAACGCGCCCAGCCTCTTCGTCCTCTTTGCCAAACGTGCGCAGCGCCCCGCGCGGTCCGCGCCCCACACTTGTTGAACCGATAGAAAAACTCATAGTGATAGCTCCCTTAGGGATAGCTCCCTTAAGCTCTCGACAGCATCAGAATTCTGCCCCGTATCAAGCATTGCCCACAGCATACTGTGCACTGTGCACTTTCCAATATGTCGATTCTGACTCCTGGTCCTTGATACTTGCCTCTTTATCTCTAAGTTCTGCCACTTCTTGTGGCCTCAACTGCTGCTGGTAGATCTCTGCATACAGTCCAGACGTGCGCAGCAACTCATTGTGTGTACCTTTTGCCACGATATGTCCCTTATCTAGTACCAGAATCTGGTTGGCGGCGCGTACTGTACTGAGCCGCTGTGCAATCACGAAGGAGGTGCGTCCCTGCATCAACCGTTCCAACGCTTTTTGAATCAGGCGCTCGGTTTCTGTGTCGACACTCGACATCGCATCGTCCAGGATGAGGATGCGCGGGTCCTTGAGCAGCGCGCGTGCAATCGCGACACGCTGTTTTTGCCCGCCGGAGAGCGTTGAACCGCGCTCACCCACGTAAGTATCGTAGCCTTTGGGCATCTCCAGAATAAAGTCGTGAGCCTGCGCCGCTTTCGCTGCCTCAACAATTTCATCCTGCGTCGCACCGGGGCGACCAAAGGCGATGTTGTTGCGCACCGTATCGGCAAACAACGTTGTCTCCTGAAGCACGATACCGATCTGCCGGCGCAATGAGGTCAGCGTTACATCGCGCACATCATAACCGTCCAGGGTTATGCGCCCCTCAGTTACGTCATAAAAGCGTGGGATCAGGTTAATGATGGTGGATTTGCCCGAGCCCGTTGTTCCCAGGAGCGCGATGATTTGTCCCGGCTGCGCGTCCAACATGATGCGGTCCAACACCGTGCGCCGTCCAAAGTACGCAAATGAAACATCCTCGAAACGCACGTGCCCCGTTAGAGCGGGCAGATCCACGGCATCGGGCGCTTCTTGTACCTCTGACTCAGCATCCAGAATCTCAAAAATACGCTCACCACAAGCAATGGCCTGGCTGATGAAGGGCACGAGACGGCCCAGCATCCGTACCGGCCCGGCCAATTGCCCCATATAGGAGGTAAACGCCACCAGTTCCCCAAGGGTCAGTGATCCTTGGACCACCAGGCGACCGCCGAACCAGATGATAAAAATGGTGCTGACATTGGCAATGAGCGTGACCAGTGGGTTGTTAATTGATTGGATAAGAGCTGACTCCTTTGCCAATCCAAACCACACAGCGTTTTTTTCTTCAAAGCGGGCAAGCTCTGCTTCCTCTTGAGCAAAGCCTTTGACAATACGTGCCCCGCGCAAGTTTTGCTCGACAAAAGTTGTCAATATTGACATCTGATCCCGGAGCGTGCGCCAAAGAGGGCGCATTTTACTCGAAAAATGGTATGCCTGGTAGGTTAGCACCGGTAGAGACAGCAGCGACAAAAGTGCCAACTGGGGATTCATCACCAGCAGGACGATCACCGTCACGACTAGCATAACCGCTCCCTGGAGCAAGCGCATCGTGGCGCGTCCGTCGAGGAAACGTAGACGATCTACATCCTGCATCGCCCGCGCCAGCAATTGTCCGGCCTCCGTGCGGTCATGATAAGAAAACGACAAGTTTGACAATTTCTCATAAAGTTGGTTGCGCAGGTCGTATGCCACGTTCTGAGATGCCTGCTCAATCCATTTGCCCTGGAAAAACGACAACACCCCGCTCAAAGCCGTCAGTCCCAGCAGCGCTAACACCGCCCAGCGCAGAAAAGCAATATCCTGTTCCCCAATGCCGCGATCCACAATCCAACCAATCAACTGGGGATTCAGTGTGGTCAACCCATTGATCACCAAAAGCAGTGCGTAGCCTCCCGCGACCAAGGGCCAGTAAGGTCGCAGGTAACTGAAGACCCGGAGAAGAATGTCTCTGTCTCTGGTTTGAGACGAAGACGGTTGACTCTCTCCCTTTCCCGGCTTCACTTTCTCACTCTCCCGCTTGTTCGATTTTTTACTCATTTGCTTTCTATCTCCATTAAGTTCAACAACTCCGAAAAGGCCTCATCCAAAACTGCCAGGCGCTCGGGGGGCAAGGTTTTGAGTTTTTCACGTAGAAGCGGAATGCCCCCAAGCGGGGTCTCCTCGGCCAGACGGCGGCCTTCGGGTGTTAGCTCGACATACACGACACGATGATCTTTCTTGCAGCGTTTCCGCTCAACGTACCCGGCGTTTTCCAGACGGGAAAGCATTTCCGAGGTCGTGCTGGCACTGATATAGATGTACTCCTGCACCTGCCCAACGGAACACGGTCCGGCCTCATGTAGATAGCGCAGTGTGGCAAACTCGCGTCCGCGCACACCCTGGTCGTGCATTTGATGGCTGTACCGTCGCAAATAGCGGTACAGGCTGAGAAATTTCTGTATGGCGACTAGGGCCGGAGAGCGTTCTGGTTCATTCATAGGCGACCTCCTCTCGTTTGATCTGCTCTTGCTTTGCAATCCGTTGATAAATTTCGGGTGCGAAAATTTCGGCGGTGAAAGTTTCGCTATAGAATATTTCGTCTACGAAATATATTACCATATCTTAACCTGGTGTCAAGGG
>JBJYXQ010000025.1:0-2584 GCA_046260035.1 Anaerolineae bacterium | reverse complement strand
GCCAGCCTGAAGTTCGCACTGACGTAGAAATCCAGCTCCGGCTCCTGCATTTGAATGTAATACGTTCCCAGTGGCGCTTCTTCGTCCAGCGACAATTCGCCGAAGAGCGTTCCCATGTCGCCTAACGTCATTTGCTCGTTGTAGAGTTCTTTCCCCTCTGGATCATCGATCCGCACAGTCAATTCGCGGAGATCCTCCGGGATCGTGTAGGTGGCGTCATCGTCGGCCCGGACGATGCCTTTGAAGTAGACGGTCTGGCCCGGTCGGTAGATAGGCCGGTCGGTATACAGATAGCCCGTGTAGTGGCCAGAGCCGTAGTCGGCGCTCAGATTGAAGTCCCAGGGACGGATGCCACTGTCCCATTCATTGAAGGCCACGGCAAAGTCTGCGTCGCCGGGCTGACCGGAAAAGGCAAAATAACTATCCCACAACGCTAGCTCAGTTCGCGCTGCACTCAGATAGAGACCATCGCTATCCGTCTCCCCGTCACCGTGCCAATCAAAATCCGGCCCGCTGAAGCGGATGGGCAAGTTGGGGACCGGCGAGCCTGTCCCCAAATCGGTGGCCCATACAAGGGCCTCGGTGAGTGTCTGCTTCATGGTCAGGTTGATGCGCGAGCGGATGAAAACGTGCTGCGCAGGCTGCGCATCGCTGTCGTAGCGCAGCACCTCCGGCGCAATTAGCTTGAAGAGATAAATCCCCGGTGGCAGTTGGTCGGTGGTCGCATCCACCATATCCAGACGTTGCAAACCGCTCGTGTTGCGGGGTGAATCCACCGGCGAAGACCAACTGCGTACCAGGTCCGCGCCACTGGGCACAAAGTCGCTACGGTAATTGTAATCGCGGTAACCGTAAAAGCGGATGAAGTCTTCCACGCTGAGGCGATAGAGTTCGGCATCCAGCCGGGAGACGTTGCGATACCCCGCGTAGATCGCGGTATCGGTGTAGGCGCTGAAGGTGCTTAGACCGCCAACGGTGTTGAGCGTAACATAGGGCGATAGATCGCCGGTCGTGAAGCGAAGCCGCAGCATCGCGCCCAAAGGGGCACCGTATTTGTCGGGCGCTTCGCCGTCCAACGTGAGGTTGTACGTCGTCGCCGGGTCGAGACTCAAGGAAAGGCGTACCTGCGTATCAGAGTCCCGCCAGTACGTGTATACCTGCGTGGGCTCCGGGATAATGCGCACGTAATCCATAAAGCCCTCACGCTGCATCGGGCTGGCGAAATCGATGATGATGTCGCTGTAGGGACTGACGTCCGTTTCGCCGTATCCAGGGGAGGTCGAAATCACGCCGGGATCTCGGACAGTGTAAAAATGCCACGCATATCGCTGCGGCAAAGTGACGTCGCTGTTGCGAGCACGCGCGCTATTGGCGAGGACGGCATACGGCTCAGCATTGCGCGGCAGCGGCGAGGCAGGGACAAAGACCATCGTCTCTTTGGCGATGGCGGTTTCGCCACCGGCCCAGCGGAACGTCCCGGCGGCCGGTTGATTGTTGACGCGCAATGTAAACGCAGCTTCGGCCGAAGCATGATCCATCGGCTGGTTGAAAGTGACACTGACGACCGCAGTGGGGGCAACGTGTTCATCATTCGTGTTCGGCGTCCACTTGAGGGCCAGCGGGCGCTGCGTGGTGAACGTCCAGGTGTAGTCCTCCGCGAGAGGCGTGCCGAGCGTGTCACTCAAGCCCGCCGCCACGCGTGCCATGTAGCGCGTCGCCGGGAGGAAGCCGCCTTCAGGATAAAAACGGTAGATCGAAGTGTTGAGCCATTCGCCTGTCCCAGGCACCGGCGGCGTAAAGGTCAACGGATTGGATAATCCCTCCTGGTTGCCGATAGCGGTGAGTGCGACAACCGGGCGATTGAAGACGACGGTAACGCTTGTATCCGGTTGGATGCCCTCACTATCCGGAGCAGGCTGTACCTCACTAACGACCAGATGCCCCACCGTCTGGAACTGGAACATGACGGGATCGACCATCGCCGTCCCTTCAGCGTTTCGCGCGCTTTGATCCACGGTGACGCGATAGCTCGCGCCGCGCGCCAGCGATTCTGCCGGAGTGAAGATGAGTGTGCGGCTGTCGGCCCAATCCAGCGCGCCATCAACAGCTGGCGCGCCATCGACGGCGGGCGCAACCTCGAAGGCCTGCGCCACACTCCCGGTGTCCATCGGCTGGTCGAAGACGAGTTCGATGGGCGCGTCAAGCGCCTGCGTTTCGTTGGTCTCAGGCGTGCGGAAGAGCAGTCGCGGGGGCGGGTAAGGCAGCACAGGCGTGGGTGACGCCTCCGGTTCCTGCGTGTCCGTCGGCACGGGCCTGAAATCGACCGGCTCTTCAGTCCCCATAATCCACTGGCACGCTGTCGACAACAGGGCCAACAGCATCACAATCAAAATCCAACGTTGGGGAAATTGTCGCTTTTTCATATACGCCTCCTGAGAGAAAAACCACGAAACGTAATCATTCAAATGCAAGTCTTGCCGACAACGAATTCAAAGCGAATAAACGAATGGGGCCCGGCTGAAGCAGATCTATCGTTTAGCCACGACCTGAATTCTTTAATTCGTTGCCTCATTCGTTGTCGGCA
>JBJYXQ010000024.1:0-1874 GCA_046260035.1 Anaerolineae bacterium | reverse complement strand
TACCCTGGAGTCCGTGGCGAAGCCGCGGAAGCGCCAATGACGAGCCGGTATTCGCACGCGGCTGCGCCACGTACTCCGGTCGTTCAGTTCATGGCGAAGGCGCGGGCAAGCACGGCGTCGGTGTGTCGGAAGAACGCGTGTCCGCTGGATCGTCCAGAATCGCCTCGGGGGACTCCCCGTGCGCTAGCCCCAACGCTTCGGCTCGAAGCCGGGGCTATTTTTGAGCTCCATGAGCTGGTCACCGATCGCCGTGACGAGAAAGCCCTGGGTCTCGGCGTAGGCCAGCAATTCCCGCCGAAAATAATTCTGCTTTGAAAACCGAGTGTTGGCGGGTCTTCGAAAAAAGTTCTTCGTAAACTTTCAGCGCTAAATCAGTATACTGTCGCGCAAACTTGAGGTTGCGAGGCAGGTTCTGATGAGCGCTCCGATTTCACGCAAACAACTCAGTGCCGCAGGACTGCTGAACAAGGCGCGGCGGTTTTTTGCGAAGATCCCGGACCAATGCGGTGGCGAGATTGCGTTGGTCGATCACCTGATGGCGGGGCTGGCGCTGTTCGGGCTGAAGTATCCTTCGCTGCTGCAGTTCGAGCACGACCGTCGGGAAGCGACGACGCGGGCGAATCTCAACGCGCTCTACGGGATCAAACGGGCGCCGAGCGATACCTATTTTCGCGAACGTCTCGATGCATTTGACCCGAGCCAGCTGCGCCCGCTGTACAAGGCGCTGTTTGCGGACCTGCAACGCGGCAAGGGGCTGGAGGGGTTTGCCTACCTCGATGGCCATTACCTGCTCTCACTCGACGGCACCGGGTATTTCTCCTCGGCCAAGGTGCATTGCCCGCAGTGCGGGGAGAAGCACCACCGCAACGGCACCACGACCTACTACCACCAGATGCTCGGGGCGGTGCTGGTGCACCCCGATCACAGCGAGGTGTTCGCGCTGGCGCCCGAGCCCATCCTCAAGCAAGACGGTGCGCGCAAGAACGACTGCGAGCGCAACGCCGCCAAGCGCCTGCTGGCGGACCTGCGCTGCGCGCATCCGCATCTGAAATTGATCGTCGTCGAGGACGGTCTCGCCTCCAATGCCCCGCACATTCGCCAGTTGCAGGGGCTGGATCTGCGCTTCATCCTCGGTGCCAAGCCGCGCGATCACACCTACTTGTTCGACTGGGTGGCGGCCACGGCGGAAACCGCTGAGGCCACGTTCACCGACGGCAAGGGAGTCCGTCACCGCTTCCGCTACCTCAACGGCGCACCACTGAACGACGCCAACTTTGACCTCGAGGTCAATTTCCTTGAGTACTGGGAACACGCCCCCGACGGCACCGTGACTCACTTCTCCTGGGTCACGGATATCCCCATCCATGAACACAACCTCATGACCTTAATGCGAGGAGCCCGCGCACGCTGGAAAGTCGAAAACGAAACCTTCAACACCCTCAAAAACCAAGGCTATCACTTCGAGCACAACTTCGGTCACGGCAACAACCACCTCAGCACCGTGCTCATGCACCTGATGATGCTGGCGTTTCTGATCGATCAGATCCAACAGCGCGGCTGCCGGCTGTTCCAGGCCGCCTTAACGGCGGCGCAGAGCAAGACGCGCTTGTGGCGCAAACTGCGCGCGCGCTTCGATCTCTGCCTGATCCCCGATTGGGACACGCTCTATCGCTCCATTATCCAGCCGCCACGGCTGCCCTTGCCGCACGACACTTCCTAGCCGCGCCCGCCGTGAACGACTGTGCTTGACGCGCGTCTTGAGGGTGCCCCAACAGCCAGCCAGACCAGCAGCGTCGTCTCGCGGCGAGGGCTTTGCTATACCTGCCCGGTCTCCAAACGCGTCCGCGCCAAACTCGGGCGCTCGTACGCGTACA
>JBJYXQ010000023.1:0-3819 GCA_046260035.1 Anaerolineae bacterium | reverse complement strand
AGAAACATCGTAGAGAAGGAACTGAATGGAATAGGTCCCGTCGAGGGGAGTACCATCGGCATCGGTCAGCCGTCCCTGTATGGGAATCCGGCCAGACACATCCGCCACACTACCTGGCGCCAAAGCAGCCTCTCCGTCAGGCTGATCCGGTCCTTGGGCTAGAGTCATCCCTGTAGCCAGGGCTAAGAGCAGTCCCAACAACAATGCACCGATAAGCATGTGCTTTCTTTTCATCGTATACCTCCGTGATATGGAATTTCTGTTTATGTTTTGCCTTTAGGTTTCACACATTGCATCTCGCGTTTACGCGTCACGCTTCAATGCATCACCTCCCTTCGATGACCACATTTGCACCACTTCCAGATCTAGTTTATCTTTGGGAACGAAAGCTTCCGCCCCTGCCTCGCGTGCCACACCTTGAAAAATACCAGCATGGTTGAGATAGGCGCTGACCAGGATCACGCGTAGATCGGGGGCCAAAGCCTTCAGACGGGTCGTTCCTTCCAATCCGTTGATATCCGGCAGCATCACATCGATCACCGCCAGGTCAGGTGGATTTGTCCGCACCAAAGCCTCAGCTTCAGAGATGTCTCCGGCTTCGCCGATGACGTCCAAACCGGCCTGGCTCAACAGTTGGCTCAACACACGGCGGAAAGCCGGTTGGTCATCAACGATCAAGACACGGGTCATGGCGCAATCACCTCCACGCGCAAGACTTTATCCGAAAATTGTGTGTGCAAGTGTTTCTGGTACATCAACGGTGAATTTTCGGACAGGTTCTACGTCGGTAAGTCGCTCGTTATATTGACAGCTTACTGCAAATTAGCGCGCGTGTCATCGGGGTGTGGTACTGTTTTTCGAGAGGAAAATGCGTGTGTTCGGTACTACTATGGGGAAAAGAACCGGTACCGGAGTACCGGAAATAAAATCGCGTCTATAACACGGGCACTAACGCCTACTCACGATGGATGCGGACGGCGCCGCCTCGCGCACGGGGACTTGCCAGACAACGCGCACCGTCGTTCCGCAACCGGGCGACGCGTCGAGCATCCACTCACCGCCGATGAGGTCGACGCGCTCCCGCATCCCCACCAGGCCAAAGTGCCCAGTGGTGGTCAAATCGTGAAAGGTGGCGGGGACGGAAAATCCCAGACCGTCGTCATGAACGGTCAGAATCAAACGTGTGCCTTTCCAGAGCAGGCGAACGGTAACCATCCGAGCCTCGGCGTGACGGGCAATATTGGACAGCGCCTCTTGCACCACACGATAGAGATTGACGGCGACGTTCTCTGGCAAGGAACGAAGCGCTGCGTCGGGCGGCAAGTCGAGAGTCACGCGCACCTCGCACTGGGCCGACCACTCTTCGGTCAGCGCCTGAATGGCAGCCCCTAGCCCGATGATATCCAACATCGGCGGGCGGAGTTCGGTACACACCTGTCGCAACTCGGAGAGAAGCTCGCGCACTTCGGCGCGCATCGTGGTCAAGGAAAAATCTGGCGGGGTAACCGCGTCATCGAAGGAAGCTAACAACAAGCCCAACTGCATATTCAATCCAACCAACACCTGAACAGGACCATCGTGCAAATCACGGGCCAAGCGCGACCGCTCTTCCTCGCGCGAGAGGAGCAACCGACGCTGCGCCTCGCGAATCTCGCCCAATTGCCGGCGCAGCATATCCACCAAAAGAACATTGTTCAAGGCGATTTCGGCCTGATCGGCCAGCGTCTTGAGGATACGGTGATCTGAGGGTGTGAACGCTTCTCCATCGCGTCGGGATTCCACAGTCCAGGCAGCGCAACGCCGGCCTTCGAGTGGAAACACGAAGCGCAAGTGCCTCCCAAACGAGTCGGGCGGCAACGTCTCATCCGGCGTGCCAATCCACAGGTGACCATCGCGCAATTGCATCAACGCCGGGACCTGGCGCGTCAACACATCGGTCAGGTGTGCCCAATCCAGGCTACGGGCGAGGGCATCACTGACCGTTTCGACCACGCCGGGATAGTCATACCAACCACCATAGAAAAGGCGATCCACTAAGCGTTGCACTCGCTTTCGCGACCAGTCGAAGGCCAAGCCAACGAGGATCGTAAGACCAGCAGCGACCATCGCTTGGGCCAGCCAGTCACCGGGGGCAAGGCGATAAATCAGCAAGAATGGCCCCAGGTAGAGCAGGAGGATGCCCAACGAAAGCAGAGCATAGACGAGTGCCCGGTTAAGCAAACGGTCTATACCGAACAGGTTGTGACGCACCGTGACATACAGGTAGCTTAACGGAGCGAAAATTAAAAACAAGCCCATCAGCCACTTTGGCATACGAAAAGCAGATCCGACGAGGACAGGCAAGAGATAAAACAGCGTGGGAGGGATCGCAGCTATCAGATTGCCAAAGACGATCAGGCGCAGTCGCCGACGATCATCAGGAGCAGCCCTTCGTGCATACACGTAGACCAGAATGCCAATGGCGGCGACGACCACCGAAGTGGAATAACACACGCTCAGCCACGTCCATAACACGTTGGAGAAAAACACGCCGACAATGCCGGCGAATGCCAATCCATACAGCACCCCGAGTCCCCAGCGCCTCTGACGTGAAGAACCCAACATCACCGGGAAGGTGATCAAGTGATGAACCAGCAAAGGGGCTGCGATATGAAAGCAGGCAATACATAACGCCATCACCCAGGGAGGTGTGAGCCAATAACCAGGTTGTGATAGCAGCAGCAAGGACGCCACTGCAAAAGTCTGGGCTAGCAGGAAGATCAGACGCACGTCGGTACGCAAGAATCGTCGCCATAGGAGCAACACGCCAACGCCCCAGAAAACGAGTGCGACGATGATCGCGCTGGTTAGCGTCAGCCAATTATACTTCGCCAGGCGCAAAATCGGCACTTCGAGGGTGAGGAGCTGGCCGTCCCGCCTGACCTCCATCATGGAGACCCCAACTTGAGCATCAAGCCATTCGGCAAACGGGATGCCATCCACAACGACAATCACATCGTCCGGCCATAACCCGGCCCAATCAGCGTAGCTATCCGGAGGGACATTGTATACTCGCCCGGTCCGCGCGTCGAAGTCGAAGTCCAAAATGGGGGTAGTCCATTGGAAATGGATGACGTAGCCAATGAGAATCGGAACGACCATTGCCAGAAGCGCAAAAAGGCTACGCCCTGGCCATATCGGACGGTTCTTCTCAGAGTGATGCATCCTCGTCCGCCGCCGGCGAGACTTGTGCCAATCCATGCCGGATGGCATACAAAACGGCCTCGGTACGGGAGGTAAGGTTCAACTTGCCGTAAATGTTGCTGACGTGATTCTGCACGGTTCGCTTGGTTACTACAAGAGCCCGGGCGATGGCAGCGTTATCGAGTCCCTGGGCCAGCAAGCGGAGCACTTCCAGCTCACGTGGCGTGAGCGGCATGAAAGAGGACTCCGGAGCCGTGCTCACATCACCCACAGCTCGTTCAACGACCTGGCGAGCAACGGCCGGGCTGAGCCAACTCTTCCCCTGCGCAACGGCGCGCACGGCACGCACCAACGTCTCCAATGCCTCATCCTTGAGCACGTAACCGGTAGCACCATTTTCCAGCAATCCAAAAACCGTCCGGCTATCATCGTGGATCGTCATCGCGAGAATGGCAATCGTTTCTCCCTGCTCACGTAGCCGTCGGGTCACCTCCACGCCACTGATGTCGGGCAGATTGACGTCGAGGACCAACACGTCGGGATGGTGTAAGGCCACCAGACGCAGCGCGTCGGCTCCGGTAGTTCCCTCGGCGAGGAGCGTGATGTCTTCGGCAGCGGCCAGCACCATCCGCATGC
>JBJYXQ010000022.1:0-3281 GCA_046260035.1 Anaerolineae bacterium | reverse complement strand
TTCGCCGGGAACAACATCGCCGTCACGCTGCTGCGCGAGGATGCACCGACGCCGCTCATCACCTACGCGACGGCGGCCGTAAACGCGGCCTACGGGCTTGCCTTTACGGCTAGTCACAATCCCCCTGAGTGGAACGGCCTCAAGGTTTTCCGCAGCGACGGCTCGCTGCTTTTGGACGACGAGACGCGTCAGATTGAGGTCGAGGCCAATGCTCTGCGGCTAGAGGACGTGGTGAAAATCGATCTCGACATGGCGCTGGAAGCAGAGATCGCTAAACGACGGGATTTCACCAACGCGTATGTGGACGCGGTCGAAGCCCTCATCGACCTGAACGCGATCCGCGAGGCCGGCCTAAAGGTCATCGTGGATCCGATGTACGGCGTGGGGCAATTGACGATGGGCATCATCCTCACCGAAGCGCGCTGCCGCGTGACCTTCATCAACGAGCGGCACGACCCGCTTTTCGGCGGACGCTCGCCCGCGCCCAACCTGGATGCGCTGCGAATGCTCGTCACGCACGTCCGCAACGAGGGGTACGATCTTGGCCTGGCCACCGATGGCGACGCCGACCGCATCGCCATCGTGGACGAGAGAGGCGAATACATCACCGTCAACGACATCCTGCTGCTCCTCTACTGGTATCTGCGCGCGGTGCGCGGCGAACGCGGCGGCGTGGTGCGCAACCTGGCGACGACGCACCTGCTCGACCGGCTGGCGGCGCACTTCGGCGAGTCGTGCTACGAAGTGCCGGTGGGCTTCAAGCACATCACCGCGTCGATGGTAGAGCATAACGCGCTGCTCGGCGGTGAATCCAGCGGCGGCCTGACGATCCGCGGGCACATCCTGGGAAAGGACGGCATCTTCGCGGCGGCGCTCGTCGTGGAGATGCTGGCGCGCACGCGAAAGAAGATATCGGAGTTATTGCAGCAGGTCTACGCGATCACGGGGCGGCTCTACGCCGAAGAAGACGGCATCCAGGCGACGCCGGAGATGCGCATCGTCATCCCCCGGCGGATCAAGGCTCTGGCGCAGGAACACGCCGTCACGCCGGTGCATCTTGGCCCGTATCCCGTGGTCACCATTTCAGAGTTGGATGGCACGAAATTCCTGCTGGAAAACGACAACTGGGCGCTGCTGCGCTTCTCCGGCACGGAGCCGCTGCTGCGATTGTTCGCGGAGGCGGATTCGGTGGAGAAGGCACACGAACTCATCGAAAGTCTCAAGGCGCTGGTTTCGTCGTAATACTCGTTAAGTAGGGTGCTCGCTGCACTCAGCCCGTTATATAGCCTAGCAAAAATCAACCAATAAGGAAACAGGTAGATAATGAATAGTGATAGTTTAGATTCAAGGGGGATATGAACACATCAGCTATACCCAGAAAAATTGAGGAGGTTTCAGCCCAATGGCTAGAGAACGTGTTAAAAGGTTCTTTTTTCAGAGGAAGCATTGAATCTTTGACATACGAATCCGTTGAGGGTGGGTATACAGGTTTAAACTACCGAGTTTTTTTATCAACCAGCGATCGAGGGCCACTCACCATTTTCGTCAAATTCCCTGTTGGCAATTCATACAACACAAAATCTGCTAGTAATAGGATTCGTTTCCAGACAATAGCAAGAAATGAAATTCGTTTCTATCGCGAGATTGCTAACGAAATCCAGACCCCAACCCCGAAATGTTTATTCTCTGCTTATGATGATGACATTAGCCTACTCATTCTTGAAGATTTAGGAAATGGTCGACTTCCAAACAATAGAGAAGAACTAAAAGAAAATCAACTTTCGCAGATCGCCGATTCAATGGCATCATTTCACATGCATTTCTGGGAAGACCCACGACTTGAATCAATGGATTGGATAGGGACCAGGTTCTCTTCAAAAAGGAACCATGATGAGGAAATGCAGTCGTTTCAAAATTCATCACATATCTTCGTTAATCGATTTAATTCGCATCTATCTGCCGATCAATTGCGTGTGATCCAAAAAATCGCTTCTGAGTATCCCCGGCTTAAAACAGCCGTTGCATCCCCACCCTTAACCCTTACGCATGGAGATTGGACATCAACCAATTTGATTTGGAAAGAATCGGAAAACAATGCCTATGTGGTAGATTGGGCAGGTATATGCAAAGGATCGTATTTGTGGGACATGATTAAGTTCCTGGACTTTGAGCTGGATGACAAAATCTTGGGTATTTTTCTAAATTCCTACTCAAAGAGCCTTAACAGAGACAGAACGCTGGTTGAATTTGACGATCTATGCACTGGGTTCTATCTGGCTCAGGCGTGGTATTTATGCGGTACAATCGAATTTATCGCTGGAATCAAAGAAGAGTACTTGCATGATCCAGGAACCGAATGGATCTGGGAGTTTGTGAACAATCAGCAGATATTTTCGCGTTTGTCCATGAAGATTACTTGATCGACTGTATCGTTGGTATCAGCAGCTCAGTCGGCGCGGGCAGGTAAGCTTTGTCGTTACCATAATGCCCGCGCCAGTCGAATCGCCCCCTGCGCCGGTTCAGGAACCGGCGTCAAAGGCGACAATGTCAATCCCCGTTCGATGGTCACAGCCACAAACGCTGCGCGGACACTCTGCCCCTTGAGGATGACGCTCCCCGTCAACGCGCAGGGAATCGCACCCCTCAGCGCCAATCTTTGCGCGACGGCCTCCACCGCGACGGCCAATTCCCGGCCTGCATCCTGCAAAATGGCCGCTGCCACCGCATCACCCCACAAAGCCACCGTCTGCACCAGGACTGCGAGCGCAGCAATGTCGGCGCGCTGCGTAGAGGGCGCGTAAACGTGAGCGATCAAGTCCTGTGGCTGTCTGAGCGACCAGTGCGTCAAGATCGCTTCGGTGAGCGCGGTCTGTGGGCCGCGTCCGTCAACGGCACGAGCCACGGCGCGCAACGCCGCCCGCCCGATGGCATAGCCGCTACCGTCGTCGCCGAGGAGATAGCCCCACCCGTCCGCGCGCGCAACCTGCCCTTGTGGATCCTCGCCGTAGACCATCGCGCCGGTACCGCAGAGCACGGCGATCCCCCACCCTTCCGGTGTCCCCGCTGCCAGCGCCAGGCGCGCATCGTGCGTGATGATGACCGGCACGCTGGGATAACGCGCGTCGGCCCACGCCTGGATCACGGCTTGATCAGCGGGGCGCGCCGCGCCTGCCAATCCAAGGCAGATCGCCGCAGGCTGCACCGGCTGCCCGCCCGCCGCGGCCTCTACTGCCGCATCGAGCGCCGCGTAAGCCACCCCCGCGCCGATGACAAGGTAGTTC
>JBJYXQ010000021.1:0-1596 GCA_046260035.1 Anaerolineae bacterium | reverse complement strand
CACGGTCGGAGACCGGCCACAGCAAGAGGCGACGAAACCTTAACCACGCTTCACAGAATCATCATCGCGTCGCCGAACGAGAAAAAGCGATAGCGCTGCGCAATCGCCTCGGCGTAGGCGCGGCGGATGTTGTCCTCACCCGCGAAGGCCATCACCAGGGCCAGGAGGGTGCTCTTGGGCAGGTGGAAGTTGGTGATCATCGCATCTACTACGCGAAAGCGAAAGCCGGGCGTGATGTAGAGATCGGTGAAGCCCTCAAACGGCGCAAGCGGACGCCAGGGGCACGTTCCTCCGGCGGCATCGTCAGTCGTCTGCAAAAGACCGTGTCGGGCTGCTGTCTCCAGCACGCGCACGCTCGTCGTCCCCACGGCGATGACGCGACCGCCCATCACTTTGGTTCGGTTGATCTGCTCAGCGACAGGCAAGCTGAGACGCCCCCACTCGGTGTGAATCCGGTGTTCCTCAATCGCGTCCTCGGTGATCGGGCGGAAGGTATCCAGCCCGACGTGCAACGTAACGAAGGCAAACCCCACACCCCGGTCGCGCAATGCAAGCAGCAGTTCCGGCGTGAAGTGCAGTCCGGCGGTGGGAGCTGCCGCGCTGCCTAGGGTGTGCGAGTAGATGGTCTGGTAGCGTTCCGGGTCGCGTAGGGGTTCGTGGATGTAGGGCGGTAGCGGCATCTCGCCCAGGTCATCAAAGTAGGCCTCCACCGGTTCCGAGAACTCAAGCACCCGCTCGCCGCGATTGCCCACCTCCACAATCTTCGCGGTTAACGATGAAGACACGCCATCCTGATCAAGGCGCAGGCGCGTCCCTACGCGTGTGCGCGCGCCACCCACCAGACAGTGCCACTGTGTCCCCTCCAACTGTCCCAGCAGCAGCACCTCGACCTTACCGCCGCTAGGTTCTTTATGCCCAAACAACCGCGCCGGAATCACGCGGCTCTCGTTGGCGACGAGTAAGTCACCCGGTCGTAGATAATCGCCGATGTCGCGGAAGATACGATGCTCCAACTGCCCGTCCTCGCGATGCAGCACCAGCAACCGCGAGCTGTCGCGCGGTTCAATCGGCGTCTGTGCGATCAATTCTTCAGGAAGTGTGTAATCAAGATCAGCAGTTTTCATAACCAGTCAAAAGCCTCTAGGAAAATCATCCAATCCAAAATCCGTAAATCTGAAAATCCATTTCCCTATCCCGGCAACAACACCTTGCGCAGTTCGGGCGCGTAGGCGTCGATCAACTCCGGCGTGATCGCATTGCCCTGCGCGATCGCCGCGTAGAGGTTGGCGCTGGGACGTGGCGTGCGGGCCTGCGTCTGCGGATCGAGTTCGATCAGGCCAAAGGGCAACGTCCACCCTTCCGCCCACTCGAAGTTGTCGGTCAACGTCCAGTGATAATACCCTTGCACAGGGACATTATCCTGCAAGGCGCGCCACAGTTCGCGCAGGTGCAGCAACAACGCGCGCGGGCGCTGATCGTCGTCCGCGTCGGGGATGCCGTTCTCGGTTACGTAAATGGGGATGCCCATCCGCGCAAGCTGTTTCAACGCCCGAAACATGCCTAGGGGGTACAATTCACCATAATCGCCATCGAGCA
>JBJYXQ010000020.1:8607-9800 GCA_046260035.1 Anaerolineae bacterium | reverse complement strand
GTTGAAGTTTATCGCACGCCGGACGATCCCGCCCGGCACAAGGAAACCGCCCATTACCAGAAGTGGCGCGACACCGTCGCCGAGATGATGGCGGAGCCGCGATCCAGCATCAAGTATGCGAACGTCTTCCCTAATGATGAAGGATGGTAAATGATGCGCTTTGAATTTGCGACTGCATCCAGGATTGTGTTTGGCGCCGGCGTGCTAAAGGAAGCCGGCGGTTTGGCAGCGGAATTTGGACGGCGCGCGTTCGTCGTTACCGGGCGTAGCGGCGAACGGGCTGCTCCGCTGTTGGACGGTCTGAAAGCTGCCGGTGTGGCGGCTGTGACGTTCAGCGTCGCGGGCGAACCGACGACCGATCTCGTCCGTGAGGGAACTTCGCAGGCACGCGCGGCGGGCTGTGATCTGGTGATCGGCATCGGTGGCGGCAGCGTGATCGACGCGGGCAAGGCGATTGCCGCGCTACTCATCAACGGCGGTGATCCTCTCGATTATCTGGAGGTCATCGGACGGGGACAGCCCATCACACAGTCATCCGCGCCCTATATCGCTATCCCGACGACGGCAGGGACCGGTGCGGAAGTGACCACGAACGCGGTGCTGGCTTCACCGGAGCACCGGCAGAAGGTGAGTTTGCGCAGCCGGCTGATGATCCCGCGCGTTGCGCTGGTCGATCCAGCGCTGACCTACTCGATGCCACCGGAACTCACTGCTAGTACCGGCCTGGACGCCTTTGCCCAGGTATTGGAACCTTACGTTTCCCTTATGGCAAACCCGCTTACCGACACGCTGTGCCGCGAGGGGCTGATGCACGTTGCGCACTCCCTGCGCCAGGCCTACAAAAACGGAAAGGATGTCCAGGCACGCGAGGATATGGCACTCGTCAGCCTCTTCGGCGGATTGGCGCTGGCGAACGCAAAACTCGGCGCCGTCCACGGCCTGGCGGGGGTATTGGGGGGGATGTTCGATGCGCCCCATGGCGCGCTGTGCGGGCGGTTGTTACCGTTCGTGATGGATGCCAATGTGCGGGCGTTGCAGGCCCGCGACCCGGATAGCCTTGCCCTGGAACGCTACGACGACATCGCGGTGATTCTTACCGGTGAGTGGGACGTCGAAGCGCCGGATGGTGTGGCCTGGGTACAGGATTTGTGCAAGGCGCTACGTGTGCCGGGTCTGGCGACGTATGGCATCAC
>JBJYXQ010000020.1:7326-8507 GCA_046260035.1 Anaerolineae bacterium | reverse complement strand
TGGTTGCTGGTAGCAGCGGTGTTGTTGGCGGTTTTGGCCGGTGTGTTTTTACCTTGGGGTGGGGACGTGCATGCGGGGCTGACGGCGGTGCGCGCGAGCGCCGGCGTGATATACGTCGATGCAGGTGCATCTGCGGCCGAACCCGACGGTCTTTCCTGGGCCACGGCCTTTACCGAGCTGCAGGCGGCGTTGGATGTGGCCGTGTCTGGCGATGAGATTTGGGTGGCCGAGGGAGTCTACAAGCCGGATTTCGATCCAGACAGCGGCACATACACCGGTGATGTGAACGCGACTTTTGTGCTCACCAATGGTGTGAAGCTCTATGGTGGTTTCTCCGGAGAGATGAGCAGCCTGACCGACCGTCTGCCGGAGGTGTACCTCACTATACTTAGCGGTGACCTTGAGGGCGATGACCAGACTGACGCGCGCCATCTCATCACAGACACGGCATACATCAACGGCACGAACGCCTATCACATCGTCACGGCTCTTGGGGTGGATGATACCGCCGTGTTCGACGGCTTTTTCGTCACCGGTGGGCAAGCTTCCGGCGTTCCACCGACGGATGACGTCGGCGGCGGAATGCGCAACGAAAACGCAAGTCCGACGATCGCCAACGTGACGTTCATCGGCAACCGGGCCAACTCCGGCGGCGGGATGCGCAATACCAATGCGAGCCCCTCGCTGGTCAATGTCACCTTCACCGGCAACCGCGCCAACTCTGGCGGTGGGATGGCCAATCGCGATGGAAGCAGCCCCACGCTGTCTCAGGTGGTTTTTGATGGTAACCAGGCGATCGGCGGTGGCGGCGGCATGATGAATCGCGATAGCAGTAATCCTGTGCTGTTCGATGTGGTTTTTACGAGCAATCAGGCGAGTTTCGGGGGAGGACTGGTCAACTGGCACTGTAGTCCAGGGTTGACCAATGTGGTTCTCCAGAATAATACAGCGACGGACGTCGGTGGTGGCATCCAAAACATATACAGCCATCCGACACTGGTTAACCTGGTGTTGAGTGGCAATTATGCCGCGCTCAACGGCGGTGGCATCGAGAACTACGAGAGTGATTCGCATCTCGTCAACGTCACCCTCAACGGTAATGCGGCGGGCGAGAGCGGCGGTGGTGTGTACAACGGAAGCAACAGCGCACCGAGCATCCAGAACAGCATCGTGTGGGGCAA
>JBJYXQ010000020.1:0-7226 GCA_046260035.1 Anaerolineae bacterium | reverse complement strand
GGGCGAATCGTCAACACATTGCTGGCGCGCAACCTGTCTGGCAGTGGTGCGGCGTTGTGGACAAACGCATCTGGGACGATTGACGTGGTGCATACGACGGTCGCCGCGCCATCGTTGATCCCCGGTTCGGCGTTTTATGCGACTGGCGGAACCTTGCATCTCACGAATGTCATCATTGCCAATCATGCTACTGGCGTTGTTCAAGATGGGGCGGCGACGGTGGGTGAGGATTACACCCTTTTCTCCGGTGTCACGACGCAGACGGAAGGGAACGTCGGTGGTGGATCTCATTCCATTGCTGGGAATCCGTACTTCGCGGCTCCTGCCGGCGACGATTATCGCCTGACTGAGGACAGTGCCGCCATCGATGCCGGTGTGGATGCGGGTGTCGACGTCGATTTCCAGGGCGACTCACGGCCGATGGGCGCGGGATTCGACATTGGCTACGATGAATTTACCAAGTCGAGTTTCTTCGCCATCTACTTGCCGTTGGTGCTGCGCAACTGAGAAGGACGCAAGTTTATCGACAAAAAAAATCCCCTGCTTCATCGTGAAGCAGGGGATTTCATATTGTGCTGCTAGTCGATAAGTTGCCCGTCGCGCAATTGCAGGACTGTGTCGACGTACTCGTCGACCAGGCTGTCGTGCGACGCCATGAGCACTGTGACCTTTTCCTCTTCCACGATGCGCCCGAAGAGTCCCAGGATTTCGCGCGCCGTCTCGCTGTCCAATTCGCCGGTCGGCTCGTCGGCCAGGATGAGCTTGGGGCTGTTCGCCAACGCGCGAGCAATGGCGACACGCTGCTGCTGCCCACCGGATAGTTCGTAGGGGCGGTGATCGCTCCACTTGGTGAGACCGACGATGTTAAGGCAGTAGGCGGTACGCTTGTGACGTTTACGCCCGCCGATTCCCTTGATGCGCAGCATCAGTTCGACGTTCTCATAGGCAGAAAGGGTTGGCAGCAAGCCGAAAGATTGAAAGACAAAGCCCAATTCTTCGCGCCGCCACTGTGTGAGTTGCCGATCGTTCAACTCCGTCAAGTCGTTGCCAAGCACCTCCACCGATCCCGACGTCGGGCGATCCAGTCCGCTCAAGCAGTTGAGGAGCGTCGTTTTGCCGCTGCCGGATCGTCCTTTCAACGCAATGTAGCGCCCCGGTTCGATTTCCAGCGATAGGCCCCGCAAAGCCGGTACTTCAATCGCGCCGACTTTGTAGACCCGCCATAGATTGTCTGTATGGATGGCGTAGGTATAATCCGGATTTTGGATTTCGGATTCCGGATTTTCGACGGCTTCGGATTCTGTTTGCCGGATAGCGTGATTAAGTTGTTTATCCTTCGCCATTAGTCTTTCACCTCTTGCTTTCTGTTTTCGCCGCGCATCCAGCGGTTCAGCAGGCCGCGCAAGCCACGCGTTTTCTTGGCCTCTACCAGTTCTGAGGACAGGGTTTCAGCGTCTTGCACGTGGTCGATGTTGGTTGCGGGCAGGATGAGAATGCCTTCCTCTGTCAATTCAATGCGTGCGCGTCCCCGGATGCCAAAGTGGGCCAGGAATTCTTTGGGGATTTGCAGCCGCCCGGCAGAGTCGAGGACGGTCAGTTCCTCGAAGATTTCTTCTGCTTCATGCGATGCCCCGAAAGCCGATCTGCTACCGCGAGAGCGGACGGTCTCCGTCGCCAGCTTGCCGTCGCGGATGGCGACGACGCGGTTGACGTGGCGCGCGATGCTTGGGTCGTGGCTGACGATGAGCGTGGTCAGCCCCAACTCGCTGTTGAGCTTTTGGAACATCTGGTAGATGGTCAAGGCGGTCGCGGAGTCCAATTCGCCGGTGGGCTCATCCGCCAGGAGCAGACGTGGTTGGTTCGCCAGCGCAACAGCGATGGCAACGCGCTGCTGTTCACCGCCGGACAGCTCCGAAAGACGGTGTTTCATGCGTTCTTTGAGTTCCACCATCTCCAGCAATTCCTCGGCGCGTTTTTGTGCGACGCGTCCGGCCTGTCCCGCCAGTGTCATCGGCAACTTGATGTTTTCAAGCGCGTTGAGGTAGGGAATCAGGTTGCGCGCACCTTGCTGCCAGACAAAGCCCACGCGCGTGCGGCGGTACTGGTTGAGTTCCGCGTTCGACAGCTTGAGCAAATCCAGCCCATCCACCCATGCCCGTCCGGCAGAGGGTCGGTCCAGGCCGCCGAGTACATTCATCAGCGTGGACTTGCCACTGCCGCTCGCGCCGACGATGCCAAGCAGCTCGCCAGGACCAACGACCAGGTCGAGACCTTGCAAGGCGACCACTTCCAACTCTGCAATCTTATAGATTTTTACCAGATTATCACAAATAACAAATGCTTCTTGTGCCATATTATGCCGTTTCTCCTAACTTGATAGCCTGGAAGATCTTCATACGCCGCAACATTACGATTAATGCCACCAGCGCGACGACAAAGAGCAACCCAAACAGCGCGTAGACGCGGAAGATGGCTGACCAGGCAATGTCCACGCTGTACGGGGGAATGCGCGAGGCTTCATCAACGCTAATTTGCAGGAAGGGAATGAAGAACTTGCTAACAAAGGCTCCCAATCCTGTGCCGAGCGCGCCACCCGTCAAAATTAAAAATGCTAACTCCCATCCCAGGAACGACGTCATTTGCGCTGCGGAAAGGCCCACAGCGCGCAATACACCAAATTCGATGAGGCGGCGGCGGAACGAGAAGAGTGCGTAGAGCAAGAATCCGAGCACGGTGAGGACTGCCGCCGCTGCAAATCCCACCGAAAGCAGGCCAAACAATCCCTGCCGTTCGGGAAGCTCTTGCTTGGCGAGGATATCGACAGCGGGCGCTTGCCAATCCAATGTTTGCCCGCTGAGACCGCCGTCGCCGAGTGCGGCATAATCTGCATCCGGCGCAGTTTTCAGCCACACGTTGTAGGGGTACTGCCCACCAGCGCTCTCAAACAAATAGTCCAGGTTACCCACGAAGAGCGGCCCCTCGGAAGGATACCACGTTGGGAATAGCTCGAAGTTCCCAACAATTCTCAAATCTACTTCGGTGTCTTGGTCGTAAGTAGATACGGTGATGTGGAGGATGTCGCCGATTTGCATTGCCTGCTCGAGCATAAAATCTTGGGGGACGAGCACGCCATTGTAGGTGGCTGCCAGTGCGTTCAACAGTCCGCCGAGGCTCTCGGATGCGAAATCCGCACGCCAAAAGGCGATTTGGGAAAACTCAGTACGTTCGATGCCCATAAAGATACCAGCTTGGTTGCCGCTGGTTAGGCGTGCAGAAGCCGGATAACGCCCGACACGCGTGACTTGTTCGATGCCCGGTGCGTTCAGATAATCCGACAAGGGCAGGAAAAACCAGCGCGGCCCTTCGCTCTCGGTGGTTGTGTCGTCTTCGGTGGTCGTTTGCTCGGACGTGAGGAAGGCGCTGTTGTCCCGATTGTCCTCCCCTAGATCCAAAAACTGCATATCCGCTCCGATCCGGTAGTGCATCTGGTCGCTGAGGTTGCTATCGAGGGTGGCAGCCAGCGACGCAGTAAACGCGGACAGGCTCAGCGTCAGCACCAACAAGATAAGCGGTGTGGTGTAGAATCCCGGCGTACGGGCCAGGTGACGGCTCGCCATCAACAGACCTACGGCCCGGGTACGCCCTGCAATCCAGGAGATGATCGTCATAATCACGGGCATCAGGCGCAGGAAGAAGAGGGTCAAGGCAAAAATTCCCAATGCCGGCACGAGAAAGAGCAGCGGGTTCTCGTAAGGATTGCTCCCTGTCAGCGCGACGATATCGTCCAGCACGACCAGACTGTCTTGTTGGTATAGCAGGTACGCACCATATCCTGCCGGGATCAACAACAGAATATCGAGTCCCATACGCTGCCACCAGGGTTTGCGCATCATGCGCGCCACCTCGCGCTTGTAGGAGACGATGGTGTGCTTCGACGCACCGAACGTGGGCAACACTTGCGCGAGGATCACCAAGGCCACACCGATAAGGCCAAGACGCCAGGTTGCTGTGGTTATGTTGGCCTGTAGGGGTTCCGTCTGTGCGCTGAAGTTGAGGAAGCTGCGTGCCTGCCCGATGAGGCGGGTGATCCACGTTCCCACCGGCGCGCTGAGGACCAATGCTATCATTCCCAGGAACAATCCCTCCAACAGGGCGAAGCCAATCATTTGCATTGCCCCTGCGCCCCGGCTGCGTAGTACAGCGACTTCGTTGCGCCGTCGTTCAACAGCCATCCCCGAGGTCAACGCGATAAAGGCGAGCAAGAGCCCGAGGATGGGGACGCTGAAGGCATACAGCATAATCGTGAGCACGTAGGATGAGTGTTGGTAGTCGATGAGGGCTTCCATAGGCGATCTAGAAAGCCTGATGTTGTTTAACAGGCCGGAGATCTGCTGCTGTACTACCAGCCCATTGCGGAGCAACGTTAAGGCTGCGTCGTGGTGGATGTCGATGGCCTCCATCTCCAGATACCATACCCCGGTGTAGATTTCGCCCGTCAACTGGCTGCTGAGGCGTCCGGCGAACGTGCCCTCTGGCACGATGAGGCGCTCCTCAAAGCGCGAGGGCCGGAAGAACCAGAATGGCTCCCGCGGATCTGTTGGTTCCCAGATGCCAGCGATGCGGATGGGAATCTGTACGTCGCGTATTGTCCCTTCCTGCCCCTGTACCTGGAGATAGGCGATGTAACTCTCGCCTGCCTGGAAGCCGAGCTTGCTTGCCAACCCATAATGGATCAACACCTCAACAAAATCCTCCGGTGCAGTCGAAGCGACGTTCGGGAAATGACCTTCAACGAGCGTGATGTGATTTTCGATGCCGCTGATGGTGGCAAATCCGGCCCAGGTAAGAGGGGTGCGTGTCTCTTTGAATAGCGATTCCGTACTTGCATAAATACCGAAGGGATTGGTGTTGAAGTAGCTTACTGTGAATTGCGG
Source organism: Anaerolineae bacterium (assembly GCA_046260035.1). GTDB lineage: Bacteria > Chloroflexota > Anaerolineae > B4-G1 > SLSP01 > DSWT01. The sequence continues at coordinate 2,292 of JBJYXQ010000020.1, read as the reverse complement.
CTGCAATCCCAGATCCGCCCCAGCCCTTTGGGTGATGTAAGTGTTGACGGGCTGTATCGCCTCCCACTCGATGGCGCCGTTGATGCTGCCATCGTAGCGGAAGAGGTAGTTCAGCGGCGGAAGAGCGCTATCATCCCCCAGTTGATCCTTCCCTTCGGCATTGGCGATGTTTTCCAGGAAGATGCGGTGGTAGACAGCGTCGGTATACAGCGGGATGCTCATCATCAACGCTAGGGCGATAATCAGCCCTAGCGTTGTGGCTAGAATCAACCCCGGTTGCGAGGTGATTCGTTTGGTGACGACGATGAGCGTCGCCCGCAAGTTTGGCAGCATTCGCATATGTGATATGTGCCTTACGGCGCAATGACAGTCTGTCCCTCGCTCAGCCCATCGAGGATTTCGAGTCGCTCATCGGAGCGAATGCCGATGGTGACGTCGAGGCGGCGTTGCCCACCGTCTTCTTGAACGACCACGAAGTTGCGTCCTTCAAAGGAGCGGACTGCCTGCGGGGGTAGCCACAGCGCATCGGTGGCGCGTTCCAACTCGATGGTGATGCGTACCCGATCGCCAACTGACATCCCTAACTCAATGGGGGATTGCTCTAGCTCGATACGCGTGGATGTGTCTTCGTCTTGCACACCCTCGATTTTTCCACCACCACCGTAAGGGTAGGGTAGGCGGCGTATGAAGCCGGGAATCTGATCGCCAGGGCGATTGACGACCTCGGCCACCAGCACCATGCCTTCTGTGAGTTCGCTCATCTCGCTATCTTCCAGATCGGCCATAATCTCCAGTTCGGTAGGATCGGCGATACTCATAACGGTCTTGTAGCCCTGCACCTGCGAACCGGCGATAATGCTGGTGGAGAGGATAACGCCATCGAAGGGCGCGACGATGCGTGCGTCCTCCAGTTGCGCTTGCAGACGTTGCAAGCTCAAAAGGGTGCGCGTCACGTCCACGCCAGCTTCGATTTCCGACTGCCGCATCTGCGCCAGGTCGAGATCTTGCTGGGCCAACTCAATATCGTAGGTCAGGCGCTCCCTGGCGTTGAGGGCATCGTTGTATTGGGACTGTGCGATCTGCAGGTTCCATTCTGCATTGCGGACAGCATCGGCATACCGTTCGCGCACCTCTTCCCTTTCCCAAGGCCGGTCGAGGGATTCCTGGTATTCGATTTGTGCATCTGCCAGAGATTCCTGCGCGCGCTCCAGGCTGATGCGTGCGCTGAGAATCTGCGTGTCCGACATGCTGGCCTGAAGTTTGGCCAGTGCCAGTTCTTTAGAACGCACATTTGCCATAGCTTCGGCGACCTGGCGATCGTTGTTCATCTGCGCCGCGGTCAATTCGGCCTCAACCTGGCTGATCTGGTTCTTCAGGTCAGTGACTTCTAATTCGGCAAGCAAATCACCCTCTGCGACGGTGTCATTGCGGCGGGCATAGACGGTTTCAACGTAGCCATTGGAGCGGAAGAAAAGCTCTTCTTCGCGCACCGGGGCTGCGCGACCGGAAAATTGCAGCAACCGGACGACATCTCCGCGTTGTACCTGGTAGGTCGGGTTGGTCGGCACGATCGATGTGGGAATGGGGGTGGGGGTCGCGCCATTCTGTGCAGAGGAAGAGGAAGACGACGACCCGGATGAACAACCGAGGGGCAGCATAACGATGCTGATCAAAATCAAGAGCAAAAATAGTGATGGCAAACTGCGTCGATTCATATACCGTTACTCCTTCATCATTTTATCGCTTAGGGCGGACTTATGGTCCGCCCTGGCAATAAGCGTGGGATTGTTGTCCTCCCGCGCCAGCGAATCTATTGGGATTGCCTTTGATGGCAGTTTCAAACGTTGCAAGAATACCACTTTTGGACGAAATCACAAGTTTCGGCTCAGTTGACGGCACTCATCACCATATTTCTGCGACGTTCGCGGACGATTTCCCATTGTGGCTCGATCTGTCGTTGGACCTCGTTGAGGTAGCGGTAGAGCCCGTCTTGCGCCATTAACTCCTCGTGTGTCCCGATTTCCTTGATGCCGGCGTTTTCGAGGACGATGATCATGTCGGCGCTGCGGATGGTAGATAGCCGGTGGGCGATGATGATGGTCGTGCGCCCGACCATCAGGCGCTCCAGCGCTTGCTGGATAAGCATCTCGGTCTCGGTATCGACGGATGAGGTGGCTTCGTCCAGGATGAGGATGGGCGCATCCTTGAGCACGGCGCGGGCGATGGCGAGTCGCTGCTTTTGTCCACCCGAGAGTTTGACGCCACGCTCGCCGATGAGCGTATCGTAGCCAT
>JBJYXQ010000019.1:0-4127 GCA_046260035.1 Anaerolineae bacterium | reverse complement strand
ACGTCGAGCCGCGCACCCCGTTCCAGCCGTATCCAACGCGGCACAAACGCTTCTAGCCGCAAGACAGTGCAAGTGCGCGTCTATCCTAAATCCGCAATCGCAAAATCTTCAATCAGACTTTCAGCGGTGTATAGGGCAACCCAAACGTTTCAGCCACGGCCTTGTAAGTCACTTTACCCTGGTAGATGTTGACACCCAGGGCCAGGGATTTATCGGCGGCAACGGCCGCTTCAAAGCCCTTGTCGGCCAGTTTGATGACGTACGGCAGCGTGGCGTTGGAGAGGCCATTGGTGCTGGTGCGCGGTACAGCCCCGGGCATATTAGCCACGCAGTAGTGCAAAACGCCGTCCACGTAATAGGTTGGGTCGGAGTGACTCGTGGCGTGCGTTGTCTCCACGCAACCGCCCTGATCTACGGCGACGTCTACAATGACACTGCCGGGCTTCATGGTCGAGACCATCTCGCTGGTCACCACCTTGGGTGCTTTCGCCCCTTTGACCAATACCGCCCCAATCAACAAATCGGCAGTGCGTATGGTGCGCGCCACGCTGAAGGGACTCGAAGCCAGGGTCTCAAAGTTACCATGCAGGATTTCGCTGAGGGCACGCAAGCGTCCCACATTGATATCCATCAGGATCACCCTGGCGCCCATGCCCAGGGCCACTTGAGCCGCGTTAGTTCCCACCACGCCCCCGCCAATAACGACCACTTTGGCCGGTTGCACACCGGGAATTCCTCCCAGTAATTTACCTCGACCGCCGGCATGGCGCTCCAGGTAATACGCGCCGACCTGAATCGACATCCGTCCGGCAACCTCACTCATGGGCGTCAACAAAGGAAGAGCTCCATTGGCTAACTCAACCGTCTCATAGGCAATGCCGGTCACTCCGCTCTTCATCATCGTCTGCGTGAGTGTCTCTGCAGCAGCCAGGTGGAGGTAGGTGAAGAGGAGCAGATCGGGTCGCAGATATTTGTACTCGCCAGGCAACGGCTCCTTGACCTTGACGATCATATTCGCCTGAGTCCACACCTCCTGGGCCGAGGAAACAATTTGAGCCCCAGCGGCGGCGAAGTCTTCATCAGAGAAATAACTGCCTTCACCCGCGCCTGTTTCGACCAACACCGTATGTCCGTGCTCATTAAGTTGATGCGCTCCACTCGGGGTCATTGACACGCGATATTCGTTATCCTTGATTTCTTTTGGTATGCCGATGATCACTTGCAACCTCCTATTTCATGAAATGATGTGTAATAGATGCAATCTCAACCTACAATGTCATTGTAGGCTCAATACGAATTCCTGACAAATGAAAGCGCCAAAATCCCGGAGGCCAAAAGCCTCCGGGATTTTTTCCGTACATTTCTCGCTTCGTTTGGAATCTATCGATTCCGCAAAACCAGAGGGAGGAAGATCGTTGGACCTTGTCCGAGCATCGTGGTGGCCCACGTGTCCGGATGATTCCACTCACTGGCATAGGGCCACACATAGTCGTCACTCTGAGAGGCTACCCAGTAGTGACCTGCGTTCATGCCAACAACGTGATCCCACCCGTCGAGCGCGCTCGCCTCAATCCGCAGCTCCGCGTTCCAGGTGTAGGTGTATGCGCTGACGGCAGCCTGCAAGCCGCCCGGCCCTGCATCGCCGAAACCGCCGATCCCGTTGCCCGCGTAGGTGAAGTAGCCGCCATCCTCGCCCACGAAGAAGGCGTAGTCTGTCGATTGTGCCAGATCGTCTCGGCTGTAATTCACGTCGAAGCGCAGCCCGGCAAACGCGCCCGGCGACGCCGCGCCGACCTTGAGGCCACTGAAGCAGGCCCACAGGTAATCGGCGGTACGTTGCAAACGTACGGTCGCTTGCCCGCCACCATCATATGGCGCGAGTTGAAGCTGCGGCGTATCGAGATATGCCGCGTCATCACAGAAACCGTCAAGCTGCGGCGTACTACCCTGCGGGATGCGCAAGAACTGAACGAAGAAGTTCGCCTGAACGACGTGCGTATGGCCGCCAGAGTCCTCCGCCGTCAGCGTCGCCGTGTGCCCTCCCGGCCTGAGGCCGCCGACCAGCACCTCCTGCCCCGTCCCCTGTGCCAGCCCGTCCACCGCCCAGGTGAGCGCGCCGCCGCTCAAGGCGCCATCTTCCGCATCCATCGCGCCGCCACGCAACAGCACGGGCGCGCCCGCCGGCGCGCTTCCAGGCGGAATGATGTAGGCTTCCGGCGCGTGGTCGGGAATAGTGAAACCGTTTGACGTCGCCAAGCCGGTATTGTAACCGTCGCTAGCCGCCACGCGCAAGCGCCCCTGGTTGACGCCGCTACCGGGCAGACCGAGCGTGCTTAAGGTCAAGGTGACGATGTCCTCGCCATCGGGCGCCGGGAAGTCGTTGACGACGGCGCGCCAGGTAGTACCGTCGTCGGGGCTATACTGGACGTTGTAAAGAAGCGTATCGTCGCTGTTGGCATCAACGCCCTGCCAGATGAGGTCGAGTGTGTCGGTGAAGGTTTCACCGCCGTGCGGTTCGCTCAGGGTGACGACCGGAACCTGGCTACCTGGCGCGCGGCTGTCAATCACCGCACTATCGGCCAGAAGTTCCACGCGGGCCACGTTGCCCGGATCGGCAAGAGTGAGGCTGAAGTTATTAACCGGTGGGTCGGCAGGATCGTCTACAGTTTCGCTCAACGTCACCGGGTATGTCGCCAGGATCGCATCCTGCGCGTCGCGGAGTCGTAAGGTGTAGGACACGGCGGTGGCATTCTGCGGCGCCAGTCCGCTGACTTCGAGGGGCAGTGCAGCCGCCCCTTCCCATTTGCGCAGGATGCCTGCACCGAGGCCACCGGTGGGGTAGACCCAGGCATAGTTCAAGACACCGATGCTCGCGGTGGGTGTGATCGCACCGCTGACGAAGACGGCGTCTCCGGCGGCCAGTTTGCTGATGGCAGGCGCAGCGGCAACCAACGAAGAGCTGCTGATGCGGTTGTTGAGCGCGCGCCAGGTGTAATCGCTAGTCCAGTAGGGGCGGCAGTAGGACATAATATCTACAGCGCCGTCCGGGGCAATCACAGTCTGCGTGCGACCATCGAAGCCATAGTAGCTGGCCTGGCCCACGTCGGCGATCTGGTCGGTGGGATAAGGATAGTTGGTGTCAATGCCATCGGGATTACCGCAGTCCACGTGCTTGCGCCCCAAATTATGCCCCATCTCGTGCGCCAGCGTCGCGCCGGCATCGGGCAGTGCGGGGTCGTCAGAGGGGACAAAGCTGTGAGGCTCGAATTTGACCCAGGCCACGTTATCGTTCATGTTAGCTGTGCCCAAAACCCAGCCACCGCCCTCAGAGGTGTCGGTATCGGGGTGCACCATGCCGATGTAGTGCGTCCTGGCGTTGGCGTTGTCACAACTGTCAGGATCGTTGGAGAAGAAATCGCGCGTGTTCAGCGAAAGGAGCACTTTCCAGGTATCGTCAGGCAGTTCGTAGGCGCCGAAGCACGGGTAGGGAATGAACCCCCACTTCCAGCACACCTGGAGTTCGGCGACGTCTTCGCTCTGCTCGTAGGGCCAGAAATCATAGGCCGGCCAGAGTTTCTTGGCCACATCATACATCTGCCAGAAGTTCGGGTTGTCGGTGGGTGAGTTGTAATTGGGCGAATGGGTGCGCACGGGGACGAAGACGGTACAGACGGGGGCTTTGGCATCGAAGGTGAAGCTCTCGCTAACCTCATTGTTGGCGCGATTGGGGTCGCTGTATTGCTCGCGCGGGTCGATGACCAGGCGCAGGTTGATGGTTCCGGCAGTGGTCCAGCTTTCGGGAAGCTGGAAGAGCCAGCTTTCGGCAAGGACGCCCCGGTCGTAGAGATCGCCGGTCGCCAACGGGTGAACGCCATTCTGCGCCGGTATGGGAGAGCCGGGCAGTGCGCCGGCGCCACCCGTGCCGTAGAGCAACGCTTCGACGGAGACAGCGTCCGGGCCGCTGTTCTCGCGGGCGTAACCACGGACGTAGGTCGGTTTCTTGGCAATCAAAGGGACGTCATTCGCCAGGTTTTGAATACCCTGGGTTACTTCTAGCTCGTCAGCAGCCAGGTCACGCACGATAGCACTGGCGTTGAATGGCAATTTGAAGATGCCGATGTCGCCGC
>JBJYXQ010000018.1:0-7129 GCA_046260035.1 Anaerolineae bacterium | reverse complement strand
TCGCTCTTGAGGATGGCGGGACAGCCGACGCGGAAGCAGGCACCGCAGGCAACGCACTTCTCGAGATCGACCTCCATGCGCGGCTGGTAGTGGAAGTGTGGTGTGAAGACGCACGCCCCGCGCACGATGAGGACCGCCGGTCCATCCTCGTGCTTCAGTGCAGCCCGAAGTGTTTTGTTCATCGCGTTCACGTCCCAGGCATCCACTTCTTCGACGTACGTTACACCCATCGCGCGCACCACTGCAGCGATGTCAATGTGTTCGCCTTCCTCGCCCTGGAGTGTCGTGCCGGTGCCGGGGTGATGCTGCTGGCCCGTCATCGCGGTGATGCGATTATCGAGCACGGCGACAACGATGTTCGACTTGTTGTAGACGGCGGACGCAAGCGGAGCCATCCCGGAATGGAAGAAGGTGCTGTCACCGATGGTGGCGACGATGCCTTCTTGCCCGCCTGCCTGTTTGAAGCCGTGTGCCATCCCGATGCTCGCCCCCATCGAAATCAGCATATCCATTGCATCGAATGGCGGCAGGACCCCCATCGAGTAGCAGCCGATGTCACCGGAAATCACGGTTTTGCGCTTGTTGCGGCTCATTGTGTAGAAGAAGGCGCGGTGCGGGCAGCCCGGGCAAAGGGCGGGAGGGCGAGGGGGCACAGTAATCGGGGATTCGTAATTCGTAATTCGTGATTTGTCCTTCTCGATGAGTCCGGCTGTGAGCGCGCCTTGCCGCACTTTCGCCAGGGTCAACTCGCCGCACAACGGGAAGATATCCTTGCCGTGTGCCACCGCAATGCCTGCCGCCTTGAGTTGATCTTCGATGAAGGGGTCGAGTTCTTCGAGGACAATCAACGTTTCGACTTGTGCGGCGAAATCGCGGATAGCCTGCATCGGCAATGGGTAGCTCATCCCCAGTTTGAGGATGGAGGCATTGGGCAGCACCTCGCGCGCGTACTGGTAGGCGATGCCCGTGGTCACGATGCCGAGAGCTTTGTCGTTCCAGTCGATGTGGTTGACGTCACGCTCGAAGGCTGTCGTCTCGGCCCATTGTGCCGCTTTTACCAGTCGTTGCTCGACAATGGGGTGGCGCATCCGTGCGATGGCTGGCAGGATAACGCGCGTGATTTCTTCTTCGCGCTCAAAAGGTGGGAGGGGCTGAAACTCACGGGTGCCGGGCACAGTCGCTTCCACAGCGGACTTGGAGTGCGAGAGGCGCGTCGTCGAGCGCATCATCACCGGCGTCTGGAACTGCTCGCTCACATCCAGCGCCACGCCCATAAACTGACGGGCTTCCTCGCTGTCGGCGGGATCGAAGCACGGAAACTTGCCGAAGCGCGCGTACTGCCGGTTGTCCTGCTCGTTCTGCGAGGAGAACGCGCCGGGATCGTCGGCGCTGATCAGCACCAGACCACCCTTCACTCCGGTGTACGACACCGACATCAGGCTGTCGGCGGCAACATTCACGCCGACGTGTTTCATCACCGCGATGGTGCGCGCTCCACCGAATGACGCGCCGATGGCGTTGTCTAGCGCCACCTTCTCATTGCTCGCCCACTCGGCTTTGATGCCAGGATAGCGCGCGAAATTCTCCAAGATCTCCGTGGAGGGCGTCCCTGGGTAGGCCGAGGCGTACTGCACGCCCGCCTCCCACGCGCCCAGGGCAAAAGCTTCGTTGCCGGAAAGTAGTCGTTTCATCCAATGCCTCCTATTAGAAGGGATGGGGATTTGACCAAACCCTCTTTTCCCTATTTGGGTTATTGTAGTGACAAGGTGTGTTCTGTCTAGCAGAGACAAGCCGCTCTGTAGCAAATGTTACCTTGGTTTATGATCTATGGACAAGTGATAGGTTGCGCCTTCTGCTACTATAGATATAATCAGTTTGTACGTTGTGGTCCGTCAAATCATTGACGCGTCAATTTGTTGACGTTCCGACGTTAAAATGCTCATTCGCTTTCGGTTACCGAAAAATGGCCTTGCGCACACTCTATCAAACGCTTCTCGACAGCGATCTAGCGCGTCTGCAGGTGATTGCCCAACAGTGGGACATCCCGTTAATCGCCGAACGTAAATCCGACATCGCGGCGGAACTGGCGGACGCGATGATGCGCGCCGAAGCCGTGGAGCGCGTCGTCGCCAGTCTTGATGCCGACGCGCGCGTAGCGCTGGATGATCTGTTGCGGCAGGATGGGGCGCTGCCTTGGGCCATCTTCACCCGCCGCTGGGGGGAACTCCGCGCTGTTGGGCCGGGGCGCTTGGAACGCGAAGAATTGTGGCGTACGCCGGTCTCGGCAGTCGAGCGTTTGTGGTATCTGGGATTGGTGCAGCGTGCTTTTGCCGCATGGCCTGTCGGTCAGGTAGAAATGGCGTTTGTGCCGGAAGAGTTGCACCTGTATATGCCCGTCCCTGCACCGCTGGAAATCACGCCGCCGTCGTCGGCGATACCGCCCGCGCACCAGGTCCCCGGGACCGATGTCTTGGCCGATGATCTGGTGACGTTGTTCGCGGCGCAGCAAATGGAGACGCTCGATTCGGCCGTGGTGGATGAAAAGACGGCGTGGATGCGACTGCCACAAGCGAGTGCGCTGCTCGAAACGCTGGCGCTGGAACAAGGATGGCTCCGTCGCGATGAGCAGGATGCGTTGCGCCCGGTCGCTGAGCCGATGCTGGCATGGCTGCAAGCGGATAGTTGGTCGCAGTGGACGGTATTGGCGCAGGCGTGGATAGAGAGCACTCACTGGAACGATCTTGCTGCCGTTCCTACGTTGCGTCCCGATCCGGTGCGCGAATGGCCTGCCGAATCACGTTCCGTGCGCCAGGCGTTTCTCGATCTGTTGCGCCACTGTGCGCCCGATGCCTGGTACACCCTGGCGGAGTTTGTTGCCTTTGTGCGAGAACAGAATATGGATTTTCTACGCCCGGACGGGGATTACGATGCCTGGGCGTTGCGCGACGCGGCAACCGAGAAGCCTTTGCGGGGCATCGAGGCCTGGGATGCTATCGAAGGCGCGTGGATTGCCTTTGTGCTGACCGGTCCGCTTTTCTGGTTGGGTATGGTCGATCTGGGAAGCGCCACGTCGAGTGGCGTGCCTACGCATTTTCATCTGAGCACAGCGGGCGCGGCGTTGTTAGGACTTGGTGATCCGCCGGCTTTGCCGGAACCGCCGCCGTTACGCTTGAACGAGGATGGCGTGATCACCGTACCGCTGCGTCGCCGCTACGCGCGCTTTCAGGTTCGCCGGATTGCGTGCCCGCTGGCGTGGGATCAGGATTACCGTTATAGGCTCACGCCCGCGTCTTTGATGTCAGCACGGCAGCAGCGTATTCCGGTCGCACGTATTTTGACATTTCTGGAAGAGGCGACGGGGCAGACGCCTCCGGCGCATTTACGTACTGCTATCGAAAGCGCCTATCAAGGTGGCGAGCCGGTACGGCTGGAGCAGGTGTGGCTGCTACGCGCGCCCGATCCGGCGCTGTTGGAGGATCCAGCGCTACGGCGCTTCATCCTCGAGTCGCTTGGCGGGGGTGCAGTACGCATCCGCGCTTCCGACCGCGCCAAAGTGGTGGCAGCGTTGGCTCGTAGTGGCATTTTGCCGGAAACGGATATCTAGCTGTCAGCAGTCAGCGATCAGCTTTCAGGAACTTCTGGCTGATAGCTGAAAGCTGATCGCTGAGAGCTTATAGGAGGACTTATGGCCGAACAACACGAACTACACAGAAGGGTGACGCAGTCTTATACTGCCCGTTTCCAGCATGCGCCGCAACTCGTGGTACGCGCGCCGGGTCGGGTCAACCTTATCGGCGAGCACACCGATTACAATGATGGATTCGTGCTGCCGGTAGCCGTCGATCAGGCGGCGTGGCTGGCGGTCGGCGTCGCCGATGACTCGTTGACGACGGTGCGCGCACTCGACATCAAAAACGATGAGGCGGTTTTCTCGACAATGGAGCCGCCATCCTCAGTGGGCGGTTGGGCTGATTATCCGAAAGGTGTTTTGTGGGCCTTCCTTGAGCGTGGACTCCAGCCTTCCCCGATCAACGCGGTGTTGGCTTCTGATGTGCCGGTCGGCGCAGGGATGTCGTCCTCGGCAGCGATTGAGTTGGCTTTTGCCTTTGCGTGGTCCACGCTGGGTAACTTCGATATCTCGCTTTCCGATCTGGCGTTGTTGTGCCAGAGAGCGGAGAACCAGTACGTGGGCGTGAATTGCGGTATCATGGATCAGATGATCAGTGCGTGCGGTAAGGCTGGTCACGCGATGATGCTCGACTCACGCTCGCTGGAACGGCGCTACTTTCCGATGCCGGAAGGCGTCGCCATCGTTGTGTCCGACAGTATGGTGCGCCGCTCGCTGGCTTCATCGGAGTACAACGTGCGCCGGGCACAGTGTGAACAGGCGGTGGCCCATTTGCAGGCCAATCTGCCGGAGATCAAGGCCTTACGCGATGTGACGATGCGCGAGTTGGAGCAGTTTGGACACGATCTGCCGGAAGTGGTGTACCGGCGCGCACGGCACGTTGTCACAGAAAACGCCCGGGTGATCAAATTTGCCCGCGCGCTCTACGCCGGAGACATCGAGACGGCTGGCGCATTGATGGTCGAAGGCCATCGCAGCCTGCGTGATGACTACGAGGTGAGTGCGCCGGAATTGGACGCGCTGGTCGAGGCAGCAATTGACGTTCCTGGTTGCTATGGGGCGCGACTGACCGGCGCAGGATTTGGTGGGTGTACTATCGCCCTGGTGGCCGAATCGGCCGTTCCCGAATTCAAAGCTCATATCACCGAGGTTTACGACGAACGTTATGGAAAACAGCCGGCCGTCTACGTGACACATCCTGCCGACGGCGTTGCTAGTATTCAATAATTCTGTAGATTCTTAATCAAAGGAGCGGAATATGAACATAGGCATTCCTAAGGAACGGCTCTGTGGAGAAGAGCGCGTTGGGTTGACGCCAGCCGGCGTTGGCTTGTTGACGAAGGATGGCCACAAGTGCTATGTGGAAGTAGGCGCCGGTTCTGGAGCCGGTTTTGATGATTATGACTACGAGCGCATGGGCGCGACGCTGTTGCCAACCGGTGAGGAAGTCTACGCTAGCAGTTCGTTGGTGCTCAAAGCCTTGCGGCCTACGTTGGAAGAAATCAAGTGGATGCCCGTCGGCCAGACTCTCATGTGCTTCCTCGGATTGATGTCGCTTCCTAAGGCAGAAGTGGACGAACTCAAAAAGCATAAGATCACGGCCATCGCCTACGAGATGATCTCCAAAGATGGTCGCGATTTTCCCATCCTCAAAACGATGAGCGAAATTGCCGGGCGCCTGGCACCCTACATCGCCGGAACGCTGCTGATGCGCACCAACGGAGGGCGAGGTGTGCTGCTAAACGGTACGCCTGGCGTCTCAGCCGGTGAGGTGGTCATCTTGGGCGGTGGGACATTGGGCATGAATGCCGCGCGCGCTTTCGTTGGATTGGGTGCGAAGGTCTTCATCCTTAGCCGTTCGCTGGAGCGGCTACGCTATCTGGAAGAGTATTTCCAGGGACGGGTGACAACGATGATCGACCACGATTTCAACGTTGCCTATACCACGCGCTTCGCTGATGTGGTCATCGGCGCGGTGCGCGATCCGGGCAAACGCTCACCGGTGGTCATCACCCGTGAGATGCTGCGTATGATGCGCAGAGGCGCAGTCATTATGGACTTTGCCATCGATCATGGCGGCTGCTCGGAGACGAGTCGCCCCACAACGTTCGATGATCCTACCTATATTGAGGAAGATGTGGTGCACTATTGCGTTCCCAATGTGCCTGGTGGTGTGCCGCGCACCTCGACGCATGCTTTCAACAACGCAGCCTGGTCTTACATCCAGCATATTACCAAAATGGGACCTGTGTCTGCCTTTGCGCAGAATGATGCTTTGTGCAATGGCGTCGTCATGCGCAACGGCGAAATTATCGAGCCACAGTTCACCCCACGCCACTAATGTGCTCAAAGACCGGGATTTGGGAAGAATCCCGCCTTTCGCGTTCGTTATTCGCAATTCGTAATTTATAAGGAGGTGGAATTTGTTTCACGCACTTGTTGCTGTTAAGCAGGTGCCGGACACGACCAACATCCGCATCGACCCCGACACGGGAAATCTGGTGCGGGAGGGCGTTCCGGCGATCATGAACCCTTACGATGCGCATGCGCTGGCATCTGCCGTAGAGTGGAAGCGCAAGCTCGGTGGTAAGGTGACAGTGGTATCGATGGGACCGGCTTCGTTCACGGTGACGATCCGCGAAGCCATTGAACTGGGGGCCGACGCGGGCTATCTCGTTTCCGATCGCAAGTTTGCTGGTGCGGATACCCTGGCGACTTCCTATGTCCTCGCCACGGTCATTCAAATGATTCACGAGAAAGATCCTATCGATGTCGTATTCTTCGGTAAACAAGCGATTGACGGGGACACGGCTCAAGTTGGCCCGGGGGTGGCGGTGCGGCTCGATCTGCCGATTATCACCTACGCGATCAAGATTCGTGACATCAATCTCACCAAGCGCCAGATCGTCGTCGAACGCAAAACCGAGCGCTGGACGGAAGTCGTCGAAGCGCCGCTGCCCGCGCTCGTGACGTGCGAGAAAGAGATCGCTGAAGTGCCCTTTGCGCCACTGCCCGATCTCATTCGCTCACTGCGTTACGAGCCAGAAGTTTTGACGATGGAGAGCGAGGGGCTTTTCGACCCGCAAAGTGTTGGTGTGCGCGGTTCGCCTACCGTGGTTTTTAAGATGGGGACACCACCGTTGCCTGAAGCCGGTGAGAAGATCAACAGCCGCGAAGTCGGTGTGGAAGGGGCCGTTGCGACGGCGTTTGCCAAGGCCGATGCTGCTGGCATTCTCACATCTGTTTTAGGAGGCACCAAATGAGCGTGCGCCGATTCTGGGTTTTTATCGAACAAGAAGAGGGCAAAGCCCATCCGGTTTCCTGGGAGCTATTGGGTGTCGCCAGCCGGCTGGCCTCTGAGGTCAAAGAGGAAGCCGACGCTGCTGGCGATGAGGTCCACGTCGAATGTATCCTTTTGGGGAACGAGGTTGAGGACATCGCCCAAGAAGCGATCAGGTACGGCGCTGAGCGTGTCTATCTGGTCGATGAGCCGGAACTGGA
>JBJYXQ010000017.1:0-4269 GCA_046260035.1 Anaerolineae bacterium | reverse complement strand
CCTACTGCTAATCGCCCCCAGCGATATCTGCCCGGCGCAGAAGCTGAGCATTGGCAGCGACGATGACCGTGCTCAACGACATCAACAACGCCCCTACCGCCGGTGAAAGCACAATACCCCAGGGCGCCAGCACGCCCGCGGCCAATGGCAATGCGATGATGTTATATCCCGCCGCCCACCACAGGTTCTGCAGCATCTTTCTATAAGTAGCCCTGCTCAAACGGATCACCCGCACGACGTCCAGCGGATTGCTCTTGACCAGGATGAGTCCCGCTGATTCGACCGCCACATCGGTGCCACTGCCGATTGCAATGCCTACGTCAGCCCGCGCCAGGGCTGGCGCATCGTTAACACCATCGCCGACCATGGCCACGCTGTTTCCCTGTTCCTGCAATTGGCGGACCTTCTTGTCCTTATCCTCAGGCAGAACTTCGGCAAAATAGGTATCTATAGACAACGTATCGGCTACAGTCTTGGCCACGGCTTCGCTATCCCCGGTGATCATCGCTACCTGGACGCCTAGAGCCTGCAACTGCTGCACGGCTTTGCGGCTTTCCTCACGCACCAGATCCGCCAGCGCGAAAGCCGCCACGACAGCGTCTTCCTGCACCAAATACGTCACCGTCTGGCCATGATCGCGTGCGTCGGCAACAAACCCGCTCAATGCCTCCGGCGGCGTCAACGAAAGCGCCTCCAAAAGGCGCGGGCCACCGATATAGGTCGTCTGTCCATCAACTGAAGCCTGCACCCCACGTCCCTTGATGGCCTCAAAGTCCGAGACTTCGCGCAATTCCAGGTTGCGTTCTTCGGCAGCTCGGCGGATGCCGCGCGCGATGGTATGCTCTGAATCCTGCTCCACCGATGCAGCTAAGGCCAAGGCTTGTTCCGTATCCCAATCCGCAACCGTGGCCATATCCGCAACACCGAACTCTCCCTCGGTGAGGGTGCCGGTCTTGTCAAACATCACCACATCGAGCTTGCGCGCGGCTTCCAGCGCCAGACGATTTCGCACTAAAATACCATTGGATGCCGCCATCGAGGTCGTGATGGCGACCACCAAGGGGATCGCCAGCCCCAAAGCGTGGGGACAGGCAATAACGAGGACCGTCGCCACCCGCGCGATCACGTCAACGTTGAACCCCTCGGCCAGAATCCAGGCGACCGCTGTCACGACCGCAACACCCAGCGCAATGTAGAACAGCCAGCCCGCCGCCCGGTCGGCCAACAATTGCGTTTCCGACTTGCTTTCCTGGGCATCTTTCACCAGACGCATAATCCCCGCCAGGGCCGTATCCTCACCAGTCGCCGTCACCCGCACGCGCAGGCTGCCATCGCCGTTGATCGTACCACCGATCACACTGTCACCTGGCTCCTTGCTCACGGGTTTGGACTCCCCAGTGATCATGGATTCGTTGACCTCGGACGCCCCCTCCTCAATCTCACCATCGACAGGGACGCTCGCCCCAGGACGCACCAAGACCATATCCCCATTCTCGAGTGCGTCGAGGTGCACTTCTTCCGTATCGCCACTCGGCAGGATACGCTCAGCAGTGTCGGGCATCAACTGTGCCAGTTCATCCAGCGCGCGTGAAGCCTGGCGCACGCTGCGCATCTCCAGCCAGTGTCCCAGCAGCATAATGTCGATCAATGTAACCAGTTCCCAGAAGAAGCCCATACCCGCATCCGCCAGGAGCGTGTACATGCTATAGACGAAAGCCACGCCGATCGCCAGCGAAATCAAGGTCATCATCCCCGGTTTGCGTTTGCGCAACTCCGGCAAGGCCATTTTAAGGAACGGCCAACCGCCATACCCAAAGACGATGATCGAAAAAACCGGTGTGATCCACGCGCTACCGGTAAAAGATGGCATCGTGAAGCCCAGCCAATCCTGTAACGTCTCGCTATAAAGCAACACCGGAATAGAGAGCAACAGTGAGATCCAAAACTTGCGCCGGAACATCTGCGCGTGACCTGTATGGTCGGCATCGCCTCCGTGATTCGCTGTATCTTTGTTATGGTCCTTGTGCTGTGCTTCATCCGAATTTTTTTGCATAGTGTCCACTCCGTGATTTTATGATAGTTAGCACCCTCAGCATAACACATCAAAAGGAAAGTTGATGGCGGGACAGGGCTGAAGTACGTTGGATGCGTTGGCTTTGCGTTGGATTCTGCTGGCAGGGAATAACCCAACGCAATTCCAACACAATAAACCGGTATGCAACATACACCAAACCAAAACCGTCAGTTAGGAGATGCTTTTTATGCTAAACTAAGAGCAACATACTCCATGACATGAAAGGATAGCCATGACTGAAAACCAGCCCGAAAATCGACCAGAGAAACGACAGATCCCTGACGCGATGAAGCGTTTAAATACTCGAGGTTGTGGCTCATCTATGGCGATGATATGGCTGCTTATTGCGTTAACGGTTGCGCCGTGGGTGATCAATCTACTGAACGGTGGTGCAGAAAACGTTCCCATCAGCTACAGCGCATTCCGAACGGAACTCACAGCCGGGAACGTGCAGCGCATCACCGTGAGCGGGGAAGAAATCACCGGACAGCTTCAGAAAGCGAGCGTGACAGACGAGCTACAGAGCGGCAAACCTGTCACCTACACCCAGTTTATCACGTACTTGCCCTCTTTTGGGGATGATACCTTGCTTTCTTTGTTGGAAGCCAACAAAGTGGAAATTGAATCCCAACCGGAGACTGGATTCTCGTGGCTAAATCTATTGCTGACCATAGGTCCCTGGCTTTTGCTTATCGGTATGGGATATATGCTATTCCGCCGCATGCAAGGACAAGGCCTGAGCGTTTTCTCGATGCGCAAGAGCCAGGCGCGACTGTACGACCGGCACAAGGAAGGTATCACGTTCGAGGATGTCGCCGGTTCCCACGCGGCGAAGACGGAGCTGCATGAGATTATCGACTTTCTCAAGGAACCGGCGCGCTTTCAACGGCTAGGCGGCGCGATGCCGCGTGGGGTGTTGTTGGTCGGTCCGCCAGGGACCGGCAAGACCTTGCTCGCCCGCGCGGTAGCGGGCGAAGCTAACGTGCCGTTTTTCAGCATCACGGGTTCGGATTTTATGGAAATGTTCGTGGGTGTGGGGGCTTCACGCGTGCGCGATTTGTTCAGCGAGGCAAAGAATGCCGCCCCATGTATCATTTTTATCGACGAGCTGGACTCTATCGGACGCACGCGTGGTACGGGCCTGGGAGGCGCGCATGACGAACGTGAGCAAACGCTCAATCAATTGCTATCCGAACTGGATGGTTTCGAGCCAAATGAGAACGTGATCGTCATGGCTGCCACCAACCGTCCCGATGTCCTCGACCCGGCCTTATTACGCCCAGGTCGCTTTGACCGGCGTATCACCGTGGACCTGCCCACCATGCGCAATCGTCTGGAAATCCTCAAAATCCACGCGCGCGACAAGCCACTGAGTGAGGATGTGGACCTGGAACGTGTCGCCCGAGGCACCCCCGGTTTCAGCGGTGCCGACCTGGAAAACTTGCTCAACGAGGCCGCGTTGCTGGCAGCGCGGCGAGATGCCGACGCAATCGAAAGCCAGGACATTGAAGAGGCGCGGGACAAAATCCTGATGGGATTGGAGCGGGACAATCTGGCGTTGACCGATGAAGAATGCAGGATGCTGGCGTACCACGAGGCCGGACACGCTATCGTTGCGGCAGTCTTGCCGAACGCCGACCCCATTCACAAAGTCACCATTGTCCCCCGTGGACAAGCGATGGGGGTTACGCAACAACTTCCGCGCAAGGATAAGTACATCTATCCGCGCGAGTATATGCAGGATCGTTTGGCGGTGATGATGGGCGGTCGCGCCGCTGAGAACCTGGTCCTCGGCACGTCCACCAGCGGGGCTGCGGATGATCTCAAACAGGCCACGCGCTTGGCCCGAAAAATGGTGTTAAGTTGGGGCATGGGTGAGCAGTTTGAGCACATTGCTTTCGGAGAGCAGCGCGAACAAGTCTTCTTGGGCGAAGAGATCGCGCAACGCCGGGATTATAGCGAAGACACCGCGCGCGAGGTGGATGAGGAAATTCGCAATATTCTCGAGCGGGCTTACAATCAAGCCCTCGAAACGTTACGTGAGCATCGCGAGCAACTGGATCACCTGGCCGGAGAGTTATTGCAACACGAAGAGATTCCCGGCGAAAAGGTGGTAGAGCTCGTAGCCGAGTCGCATAAATCTGCATAGAAACTCAGAAGGAGAAAACAATGTTCTATGGTGTGCAGTATTATCC
>JBJYXQ010000016.1:0-1609 GCA_046260035.1 Anaerolineae bacterium | reverse complement strand
GTGCGCATCGCACGTTCCTTGGCGATGCGATCCGCGCTCTGGGCGAACACGTACAGCTCGCCGTCCTGCGGCAAGAGCTTGACCTGCACGCCGGGCCGGGCGTCCTGCCAGGGTTTGAGCAGCAAATCCTTCTCCAGCTTCGACAAGCGGCCCTTGGGCGTGCCGACCAGATAATGCACTGGCGGCTCGGCTTTGCGCATCTCCTCGAGCGTCGCTTCCGTCGGGATACCGCGATCCATCACCCAAACCCTTCGGGCCTTGCCGTACTGGTGTTCGATGCGGGCGAGAAAATCACGCAGCGTGGTATTGTCGGCGGTGTTGCCCGGCAGCACTTCGTAGGCCAGCGGCAAGCCTTCAGGTGTGACCACCAGCGCGATGACCACTTGCACGCAGTCCGGGCGCTTGTCGCGCGAGTAACCGAATCTGCGCTTGTCGTCCTCATCGAACGGCGGATTGGACTCGAAGTACGTGCTCGTCAGGTCGTAAAGCAGCACGTCGAATTCGACGTTGAACAGATCCCGCCAGCGTTGCACCAGATGATCGAAAACCGCGCGCTTGTGTTCCAGAAGACGATCGTGACAAGCATACAGCGTGTGGATGTCGGCCAGGGCGTCGTCGGCACCGAGCAGATCACGCAACGCACTGTGCTCGAACCACTGCCGGTGCAGGCGCCATTCGCTGCCCGGTGACAGTAGCCGATAGACCACCAGTACGAACAGCACCTGATCCCAGCGTGTGCCCTTGCGGCTCCTGGGCAGGCGCTCACGCCAGAAGCAATCCAGCGACAGCTGCTCCCAGAGCTTCAGCGCGAGCCAGCACGAGCCCCACACCCGCGGGCGGCACAAGCGCAGCTGCGACAGACACAGCCGCACCACCGACTCGTCCACCACGCCTTCATCGATCCGGTCTTCGGGAAACAGCGCCAGCGTACGCGAGTGCTCGGTGCGCTCGTCAAACACCTCGACTGACTTGCGCCACGCCCGCTCCTGGGATGAATTGATCTCACCCAAATACAGCAGATGGCGCTGCAGTACGCGACCACCGGGCAGGCGCCGATTCTCGACGATGCTCCAATAACGGTGCACCTTGCCGTCTTTCTTGCGAGTGCTCGCGCGTAGAAACATGGCCACCCATTATCCGCACGCGCACACCAAAGAAAACCAGCAAGGTCTGCACTACAGCCGGTTTTAGGTGGTTATCCACAAACCGGGCATTGATTCGTAAGGCATAAGTTTTTTGCTCTCGGCGAAATCATGGGCGAATCCGCGAAGTTGGGCTAGCAACGACGGGGTGAAATCAACAGCGGTCAGCTATGGGCCGCAGGCCCTTCCTGCACATTCGGCTATCGGGCGGAGCGACAGACAGTCAATGACGGGGGATGAGTGATCCAGGGAGGGTTGCGGACACTAACCGGTCCCGCCTGGCCAACGCCTGCTGGATCAATTGAGAATGAAGGTGTGCGGCGAACTCGCGGTATACATGAAGACGCGGGGAACGCCTTGTCGCCGTCCCCCGCGTTTCGGTTACTGGCCGCTCAGCAGATCACCGGGCGTTGCCGGCAGCCGGGGCATGGTCTGTTGCGGGAATTCACCATCCAGCGCGCCCAGGA
>JBJYXQ010000015.1:0-9981 GCA_046260035.1 Anaerolineae bacterium | reverse complement strand
CGGCGCATGCGCACCTTCTCTAAAGGCATGACCTTGCCGTCTTCGATTTGCAGGACCGGTTTGAGATTGAGGGCAGTGCCCAACAAGCGTGCCGCGCCGCCGATGCGTCCGCCACGGTGCAGGTATTCCAGTGTATCCACGGCGAAAATGATATTCATATTGTCACGGACGTGCTGAACCTGCTCAATTGCAACCTCAAGAGGCTGGCCTTCTCGCTCGGCACGGATTGCGGTCAACACCTGCATCCCCAATCCCATCGATGTCGAACGAGAATCTATCAGCTCAATGTTCAGATTTGGCAATTCATTTTTCGCCTGTATCGCCGAGGCCAACGTCCCACTCAGCTCGGCAGAGATGAAAATCCCCAGAATATTCTTCGTCTCGTGCTTCTTTGCCACACTCAAGAAAAACTCAATAAATGCTCCGGGTGAGGGCTGCGACGTCGTCGGGAATGCCTCGCGCTCCTGAAGCCATTTATAAAACGTCGACGCATCCAAGGTAACGCCATCCAGATACGTTTCCTCGCCCCAATGTACCGTCAGAGGAATCATCGGAATATCATACTCTGATACCAACTCCGGCGGCAAATTAGCTGTACTATCCGTCACAACAACAAAACGATCCATTGGTCTCTCCTTGAATATAAGAACTGAGAAAAAAATGAAAATGGAATAAAACGACAGCCTAGTTGTATCCATA
This sequence comes from Anaerolineae bacterium, assembly GCA_046260035.1. Classification (GTDB taxonomy): domain Bacteria; phylum Chloroflexota; class Anaerolineae; order B4-G1; family SLSP01; genus DSWT01. The sequence continues at coordinate 9,282 of JBJYXQ010000015.1, read as the reverse complement.
CTATAGCGGACAAAACCTAGATGACAAGGAGCATCACAAATAAACCAATAGCTATTATACTAAATATATCAAATGTGGTACAATAACCTTCAAAGATAGAATTCGCGCGATTGGATAAGGAGTTTGTATGTCCAAAATACTCGTTGCCGACGACGACAAAATGATGCTTAGACTACTCAAAACGCTTATGGAGATGGAAGGCAACGAAGTAGTTGCTGTAACCCGGCCCGAGGATATTGTACCGGCTGCCCAGGCAGAAGAGATGACGCTGATCTTGATGGATTATCATCTTGCCGGGGGCAACTCAATGGAGGCACTGCGTACCTTGAAAAATGACCCAGTTCTAGAAAAGGTTCCAGTTCTCGTCACCTCCGGTATGGATCGCGAGCTTGAATGTAAGAAGTTGGGGGCAGATGGTTTCATTCTCAAACCGTTCCGTCCTACTGAGCTCCTTGACCATATTAACGCGATGATCGCACAAATAAAATAGAGGTTTGAACACGTAACAATGACTAGAAGAAGGCGTAAACAGAAAACGCAACCTAATGACCAATGGTACAAGATGGATCTGCATATGCATACCCCGGCATCAGCAGACTATCAACAGAAAAATGTAACTTACCTTGAGGTTTTGCAAGAGGCCGAGCGACGAGGCCTGGACATCGTCGCATTTACCGATCACAACACCGTAGCCGGATATAAGCAGATGCTCGAGGAGATCGAAGACCTCGAGTTGCTCAAGCGCCTCAATCGTCTGAAGCCCGAAGAGGAAAAAAAGCTCCAAGAATACCGCCGCTTACAGGATAAACTCCTCCTGCTCACCGGGTTCGAGTTCACTGCCACATTCGGCTTTCACATTCTAGGACTTTTCCCACCAGATACGTCTATGCGAGAGCTGGAGTTCTTGCTCTTGCAGATGAACATTCCTGGAGACAAACTAGATGACGGGGCGACCGATGTCGGTGCAACCGTCGATGTCTTGACTGCCTACCAGTTGATTGCTGATGCCGGTGGGCTTGTCATTGCGGCGCACGCGAACTCGTCGCACGGCGTGGCGCTGCAGGGCATTCGCTTCGGCGGACAGACGCGCATCGCCTTTACCCAAGACCCAAACCTGCACGCCCTGGAAGTCACCGACCTGGAAAAAGTTGGTAAGAAAACGACCGCACGTTTCTTCGATGGCTCCAAACCTGAATACCCGCGCCGTATGCGCTGTATCCAGGGTTCAGATGCCCATCGTTTGACGAGCGACCCCGACAACGCGCGCAACCCTGGCATCGGTGATCGCATCACCGAGATCCTACTCGACGCGCCGACTTTTCAGGCGTTATATACTGTCTTGACGGGCGATGATTTCGCCCGTACGCGCCCCTACCGTGCCGAAGCCCACCCTTTCGACCACATTCAGGCAGCACGTCAAGAAGGCCCCAATATCGTGCAGGAATTCCACGAACGCTATGCACTCCGTGGTGGATACCGTGACGCTATCATCGCCGACGCGTGTGCATTCGCCAACACAAACGGCGGCACGCTCTATATCGGCGTTTCTGCCAATACCGACAAACCTCCCATTGGCGTCGGCAATTCGCCCACAAGAGCAATAAACTATCTCAGAAAAGACCTCGGCACGCGCCTTAACCCAGCGCTTTCGATCACGATCGATGTCCAAGAAACTGAAAACATCAAAGTGATCCGTATTGTCGTACCGCGAGGCGAAGATCCCCCATACACGATGGATGATAGCGAAATCTTCATCCGCAGCGAGGCCGAAACTACCCCAGCCGTACGCGATGAGATCGTAGAGTTAGTGAAACGCGGACTACAGGGCGGTAAATCGTCATCGTCGAAACAAAAGCAGCCCACAGAGCAGAAGCCAGCAGTGAACGAAGCCCAGACAGCAACAGTCTCTATCGATCCACCACGCACGGGTGTAGAAATCGCGGCCATTGAGGAACGCAATAACGTCCGTTACTACTCAATGCGCGACCTGCGCAACGGCAACCTGGTCAAGAACGTTACACGGAATTCTGCCCGCCGCCTTTGGCGTTATGCCATCGAGGAGGCCGAAAACAATCCTGTCAAACCGAGCCAGGTTCGCTGGATGGGCAACATCGGGATTTGGAAACAACGGGAATACAGTTCGCAGATGCGTTACGACCTGGTAGAGAAAGTTGGCGACACGCAGCACGTCTACTACGGTGTAACCGAAGCGGGCATTCACGGCCCGTGGGCAGCGCTCGTAGGCGATTAAGCACACAGAGTGGCATACGCCATACACAACGCGCGCCATGCTATGGCGCGTTAAGGAGGACCCATGCGCATCCTGTCCATATCCGAAATGCGCGCTTTGGAATCAACCGCCGATATGGCTGGCTACAGCTACGCGCAAATGATGGAGCAGGCCGGCAAAAGCCTGGCGATCGCGGTGGTACAGCACATGCCGATCAAAGGGCGGCGCATCCTCGTTCTCGTAGGGCCGGGCAACAATGGCGGGGATGGGTTGGTCGCTGCGCGCTTGCTGCATGACTCTGGGGCTCACGTCACCGCTTACCTCACCAGCAAACGTGATCCTGATCAGGATAGCGTATTCAAGCAGACGCAGGGATGTGGCGTGACGATCGTCTATGCGCAGGATGACGCGCAGTGCGAGACGCTGCGCCGCTTGGTCGCACAGGCTCACGTCATCCTGGACAGCCTGCTTGGGATTGGGGCGACACCGCCCTTGCGCGGCGTCATCGCCGATGTGCTGCGGAACGTGAAAACTGGATTGGGGCAAATTGCTACCGATCCGCTGACACCCCTGAATCGCCCACCGAAGCCCACGTCACCGCGACCATTGATCATCGCTGTGGATGGGCCTTCAGGACTGGATTTCGACAGCGGCGCAATCGATCCGCTGGCACTTAAAGCGCACCTGACCGTGACCTTCGCCGCGCCCAAGTGGGGGCAATTCGCACTTCCTGGCGCGGAATACGTGGGTGAACTGCTGGTAGCCGACATTGGTATCCCCAAGCACGTTGAAATTTCGAGTAAGGGCACGATGATCGCCGCGCCCGAGACCGTCCGGAAATGGTTACCCCCACGCCCGCTGGATGCGCACAAGGGCACGTTCGGCAAGGCGTTGATCGCTGCTGGTTCGGTCAATTACACAGGGGCCGCCCTCCTGGCTGCCTCGGCAGCGGTGCGCGCCGGGACCGGCCTGGTCACACTGGCAATTCCCCACATGTTGCACTCGGCCATCGTTCCGGCATTGCCCGAAGTCGTCTATATCTTGCTCCCGCACACACTCGGTGTATTGGATAGGCAAGCCGCCGCGCCGCTGATGGAGAAGCTCGGGAGCACGTCTTCGTCTGGCGAGTATAGGCCTGCATATTCGGCTATGCTTATCGGACCCGGACTCAGCCACACACCAGAAACCACCGGCTTTATACGCCGGTTTTTGGGGCTAGATGCGAGGAAACGCAGCACGGGCTTCGCGCCAAGTGAGCCCACATCCGAAGAAGAACGCCCGCCCCTGCCACCGCTGGTCGTCGATGCAGACGGTCTGAACATCCTGAGCAATATCCCTGACTGGCATAGCTTGTTGCCACCGGAGACAATCCTCACCCCCCACCCTGGAGAGATGGCCCGTCTTACCGGGAAAACGACGGCAGAAGTTCAGGCCGACCGGTTACGCATCGCGCAGACAAGCGCCGCCGCGTGGGGACACATCGTCGTGCTCAAAGGCGCGTTCACCGTTATTGCTGCGCCGGACGGGGGAGCTGTGCTGCTACCCTTTGCCAACCCAGGATTGGGGTCGGCAGGAACAGGCGACGTCCTGGCGGGCACCATCGTCGCGCTGCGGGCACAAGGGCTTGAGGCGTTCAAGGCGGCCGTTACTGGAGCTTATCTGCACGGCCTGGCCGGGGAAATCGTTCGTGAGCGACTGGGCACAGCGGGCATGGCGGCAAGTGATGTGGTCAGAGCCTTGCCCGAGGCTATCCAGAAAATTACATCAGGAAGCTCAAACGTCTGAACAAAAAAAACCTGGCGAAGGTGTGCGAGCCAAACTGATGACAGTTTAGTTCGCCCCAACCTTCGCCAGGTTTTCTCTATCACTTGAGTGATTGGGCAAAGTTAAAGCCCAGTTCCTCCGCCTTGAGTAAATCCTGGTGCTTCGCGCCGCCGGGGAACTCCCAGGCTTCGGTCAACTCCCACTTGAGCTTCTCAGCCCACTGTGTGACCTCGCGGCCTGCCCCCCCGCTCCAACCGAAGCTGCCGAAGTAGGCGGCCTTGCGGTTGTGGATACGCTTGCGGTTCAGCATATCCAGAACGTGCGCCATCTGTGGGAAAAGCGCCCCTTCATATGTAGGGGCGCCGATCAATACGCCACTGCGAGTGTAGACCGAGGGCAGGATGTAACTGGCGTGGATATGGCGCACGTCGAAGATATCCATAGGGACGCCCGCGCGCGCGACACCCGCTGCCACGGCCTCGACCATCTTCTCCGTATTGCCGTACATCGTCCCGTAGAGAAGCGTTACGCCCACATCGGGACCTTGAAGCGCGTAGTTAGCCCACTTCTGATATAGTTCGATGATCCGGTTTGGATTCTTGCGCCAGATAAGGCCATGCGAAGGCGCAACCACATCAATGGGAACGTCAGCCAGCTTGTCGATGGCTCTGATCACAGGTTTGGGGAACAGGGCCACGATGTTGGTATAGTAGCGCAGCGCCTCGTTTTCATAATATTCTGGCGATGTGCACTGATCGTCAAAAATCGCACCTTGGAGCGCGCCATAGCCGCCAAAAGCATCACAGGAGAACGCTACGCGCTGGGTCGTTTCATACGTCACCATCGTCTCGGGCCAGTGGACCATCGGTGTGATGTGAAACTGTAGCTGGTGCGAGCCGAGATCCAACGTTTCGCCATCCTCAACCACGTGGACGTTATCCGTCACCTGGTAGTAATTCTCCAGCAGCTTCACTGCGCGTTTGGTGCAGAGGAACGTGACGTCCGGCGCGATACGGCGCAGCGTGCGAAGCACGCCCGTGTGATCCGGTTCCATATGGTTGACCACGATGTAATCCAACAGCGCCGGATCGAAGACCTCGCCAATCTGATCAAGCAATGCATCGCTCTTGATGTCCTTCGCTGCATCCACGAGGACCTTCTTCTCCCCGTCGATTACGTAGGCGTTGTACGAGACACCCTGGCTGGTGATTGGCCACAGACCCTCGAAAAGGTCAGTCGTCCGGTCATTGACGCCGATCCAGTAGATTCCAGGTTTTACTATTACCGCAGGCATTGTGCGCTCCTTACTCGTTATACAGCGTCCATGTTATGTCGGATGAAAGGTCAACTTCGTACTGTTCGGACAGAGTGTTATCGTCGCAGTCGTTTGCCATCATATCATAGATACCCGGCTGCACATAGAAAATACGCGTCCTGCCAGTCATAATAGTTTCGTTCTCACCCATCTGATCGTCGCCCCAGTCGTCACCGCTGGAAGGCGAAATGAAAATGTAACAGACTTCCGTATCCGATGTGTTATCCACGAATAACCGCGAAGTGGCACGCGAATCCCCCACAGTGACTGTGGTGTTGCTATCGATGAACCACCCGGTCTCCATCACGGCCTCATCGCACCCCTCGAGTTGGATGTCGTGTTCTCCAGCAGGTACGGTGAACGTTTTGCTATCGCCCGACGCGATAGTCTCGTCGCCGCCGAGCCAATCCTCACCCCACTGGTCACTTTCACTGCTTGAGATCAACACATAACAAACTTCATCAGGAGACTCATTGGCAACCTTGATCTGAAATTCGTCCGAGCTGGTGGTTCCACCATCGCTTGTCCCACCACCTGAAAAGAGAGAACACCCTAGCGACGTCATCAACATCACCGTCACAATCAACAATCCTATGCGCCGTTTCATGAATATGCCTCCTTATCCGGCTAATGACTGATCCAGCCTCAATTTGCTTAACGCTTATACACCTGTTGGATATTGGAATAGCTTTAGTCTTTTATGACCGGATCAGTACTGGCATTATACAATAGCACAATAAAGGGACAAGCCGCCGCATACAAGTCTTCCTTTTTACCTTACTTCAATATCTGGTACAATGAACGTGCAGATGTTATCTCTGTCCCAGAAAAATGTCATGAGCAAACACAAATCAACCTGGATTCACAGCACTTGGATGTGGCTCAAACCCGAGATCCCTGTCATCCTCCTCTTCGCTGTTCTGACTGTCTGTGTAACGTATCCAGTTATCACCCAACTCGATACCCATCTAGCGCAGAATCCGGATTGGGGCACGGATGCTTTTCATCACACATATGTACTCTGGTGGTTCAAACAGGCGATTTTCACACTCAGGACAAGCCCAGCCAATCTCCTATGGATACAGTTTCCATATGGTGGGTATTACCCCATGCTCAACACATTCGCCGCCGTTTACTTACCGGGAGTGCCCTTGCTATTTTTCCTCCCACCGGCAACGGTTTATAACGTGCTGTTCCTGATAAGCCTCTTCTTGAGCGGATTCTTCGGTTATCTATTGTGTGCTTACCTAACCCAGAATCGCCTGGGGGGAATTCTAGGTGGCATCATCTATGCGTTCTTCCCAAACCATATGGCGCATGCCTACAGCGGGCACCTCGAACTTATGTCAATTTATGCTTTCCCACTCTTTCTGTACTTCATGATCAAAACCTTTCGCCGACCACAATGGCGTTCCGCCGTCGCATGCAGCGTGACGTTCGCGATCTCTATGCTCATTCAGCCAATGTTCTTGCCTTTCTTACTCATTCCCATAACGTTGATTTGGTTAATTTTTGAAGCTCTAGTACTGAGACACTCCTTCAACCGTGAAACTATCGTGAAGTTGGGAACTGCCTTTGGTCTGGCAATCTTGCTCGTGCTACCTTTTTACTTGCCGGTATTACGCCAACAAGTCACTGGGGAAAGCACTTACTTGCAGGATTCGGGCATAGTCGCTTTTTCATCCGATTTATTAGGCATTATCTCACCCTCCCCGCTAAATCCCATCCTCTCCAGGCTAGGACTCATCCCCAACTACGCACGCGATGCCCTCCCACTTGATTTTCGGTTTGCAGAATTGTTCAACTATGTCGGCATCATTCCTCTTGCCCTTGCCGGTCTGGGGTTTATAACACATCGGCGAGGAAACGGTAGTTGGGCACTAGTCGCGATGGGCGCTGCTCTTCTAGCCTTGGGACCGGTCTTGAAAATCACTGGAGAGGTGTTCGCGTTCGCCGCCGAAGATGTGAACAGTACCGTAGCACTACCTTATGCAATGGTGATGAACCTGCCCTTTATCGCTTACAACCGCGCGCCTGCGCGATTGAACATCACCTTGATGTTGTGTGTGGCTATCCTAGCCGCCTATGGTATGACGTGGCTCGTGAATCGCTTGCACGCATACAGGCGGTACATTTGCGCCATAGGTCTGTGCGCGCTCACATTAATTGAGTTCATCGCCGTGTGGCCAGCGCGCACTACCGCGCTTGCCACCCCGGAAGGCTTTGCTGCCCTGGCCCAGATCGCAGATCGCGCTCCGGTATTCAGTGTGCCCCTGTCAGATTGGCATACCCGCGAACTCTCATTATATTATCAAACCCTCCATCAACATCCAATTTTCGACGGCTGGGTCCAGCGCAATCTTCCACAGGAACAATCCGTAGCCGATGACTATCTCAGTGGGCTTTTTCGACCTATGGTAGAAGCAGATATTATTCCTACCCCTTCCGTGACCGCACGCGCGGCCATCGCGCAAGCCGAAGGCGTAGGCTATGTGGCCCTTTTCTCACGTTACGTCAACAACCCCACCGCATACAACACCCTTTTCACCGAGACCTTCGGTCACCCGCTGGGTAATAGTGACGGGATAAGCGTATATCGAGTCCCGACTGAGGTACTGCCGCTCGACGAACTGACCTACATCCTTGCGGAGGAGCAGTGGAGTGACGTAGAAACCTGGAACGGGCATCCAGCACGTTGGATTTACGAAAATGCAGACCTATATCTCTACTCTCCGGAAAGGCAAACAGGGGCTCTGCATTTCACAGCACTCCCTTTGAACACCGTCCAGCAGCTTGAGATTGAAGTCAATGGTGAACCCACACCGGGTATTCTCATCGGTGACGCTATCACGTACAGCACAGCATTGATTACGCTCAATGCCGGACACAACCTGATTCACTTCCGCCCAACGGCCGGGTGCGAGATTATCTATGGCGATCCGCGCTGCAGAGGAATAGCACGCGCTGCCGGAGCGGCATGTGATCCCTATCCAACCGAATCACGTTGCTTGAGTGTTTTGTTCCAGGATATCCGATTCGAACGTGCAGAACACGCACCAGGCACGTATGCTGTCGATGCAACATTAGGCGATGGCGTCGAGTTGTTGGGATACGATCTGCACGGCAACGCCGTGCCAGGACAGCAGATTGACGTAGTACTGTATTGGCAGGCATACGCTCCTGTCTCCAAAGATTACGTCATCTTTACTCATCTCTTGGGACCCGACCAAACCTTGGTAAGCCAGTTCGATGCGCCACCTCTCGGCAGACTATATCCCACAACAGCTTGGAAAGAGGGAAACATCTTCACACACATCGCCACCCTAGAAATCCCTGCCCATGCTTCGTCTGGGGAATATCATCTATTGACCGGAATGTATACTTATCCCGATCTTCAAAGACTAACAGTGATAAGCGAAGGCCGCTTCAGCGAACACAACCTGGTTTGGTTACAAGACATCATCCTTGAGTCAACGGATGAATGAGTTTTGATGACGCTGCTAGCTCGAATCCTCAAAAAACCTTTGATATGGGTGATCGCACTCACCCTCATCTACCTCGTCATCCTGGCAGTACGTCCTTCGGAAGCGTTCTTCGGTGTGCCCGGCCAATGGACGTGGTCGGGGCGACCACCTGCCGTGTCCACCATTCCGCGCTGGTGGCCGAGTCTGACGTTGCTGGCGCTGCTCTGCGGCGCCGGTATCTGGTACGATAAGAGATGGGAGACGCTGTCGCAGCGCCACAAAACCGCCGTCTTGATCGCCCTGGCGACCGTAATCCCGCTCCTGCAAATCGCTCTCAAATACATCCATTATCGCTATCCACTTGAATATTATCTGTATCGCACGATCGGGCCGCACAATGGATTTTGGCAAGCGGCGATTTCGATCGACAACATCGGATCCTATTTGAGCCACTACCCGGAGCATATGCGCGCGGCAAGGGGCATCTTCGTGCATCTTCCCGTTCATCC
>JBJYXQ010000014.1:0-1609 GCA_046260035.1 Anaerolineae bacterium | reverse complement strand
GCCTGGGGCGCGCATCCCATCTACCACAGCTACGCCTCGATTCTCGGCATCCGCCCGAGCGGTTTGGGATTCCGGGAGGTTGTTATCCAGCCGGCGCTTGAGGCGCTCACGGCACTCAAAGCGACCTTGCCGCATCCGCGTGGTGAAATCGCCGTAGATCTCACCCAGCCCGAACCAGGCGTCTTGCGTGGTACGATCAATCTCCCGTCCGGCGTGACGGGCAAGCTGATCCTTGGCGATACAGTGTATCCCTTACACGGGGGCATTCAGGAAATTCCTCAGCGAATTTAACGGAATCGGATTTTTCGACTTTTGACTTGAGATATTGGACTTTCGACTATCTGAAAAGGAGCAAAATGACCTCATCAAAGAAATTGACTGGACCGGAGTATATTGCTACACAACACCATGATCCAGACCACCCAACGACCGAACCGCCTAACATCATTATCATCAATGCCGATACCTACCGCTACGACAACCTTTTCGACCGGGCAGCGATGCCCGTGCGCACGCCTAACCTCGACGCATTCTCCGCGCGGGCGGTAAGTATGGAACGTTTCTACACCGGTAGCTTTCCTACCATCCCGGAGCGCACCGACCTGATCTCCGGACGTTACGGTTGGCCGTGGTATGGCTGGAAGCCCCTGACCGAGAAGAACCTGATGCCCAAACTGTTGCAGGGGCGTGGTTACGTGACGCAATTGCTCTGCGATTGCCCGCACCTGTTCAACACCGACTTTCACAAGGTCTTCAACGGCGCGTACGCCATCCGTGGGCAGGAAGGCGACACATTCTTCCTGCGGATGAACGCGCCGATCCGGGAGATGATGCCCCGCGAGAAGACACGCGCTGGCCACCACTTCCAGGACAAGAACTTGGTGGATTTACATCGCTGGATCAATCGCTACTGGGTGTGTGAGGACGATACCTTCCCGCCCCGAACGGCTGCGACCGCCGTTCGCTGGCTGGAGGAGAATGCTGAGTACCGGCCCTTCTTCCTGTGGGTCGATTTCTTCGATCCGCACGAGCCATGGGACCCGCCGGAGTATATGGTCAAGAAGTACGATCCCGATTACACCGGCACCCCGATGCTACATCCCAACTACGGCAAAGCCAGCGACTACACACCGGAAGAGCTGCGCAACCTCCGCGCCCACTACTGCGCCGAGGCGGAACTGGTCGACCGTTGGGTGGGGCGCATCTTCCAGAAGGTGGATGATATGGGTTTATGGGATAACACCATCGTCATCTTCACTACCGACCACGGGATGAGCCTTGGCGAGCACAACCGCACTGGCAAAAGCAACATCAACGACAACGACAATCGCCGCTGGCCGCTCTATTCGGAAGTCGCGCATATCCCCTTCCTGATCGCCGCACCGGGCCTTGCGGGTGGGCACACGGTCGATCTGCTCGCGCAACCCGCGGACATCCTGCCGACGCTCCTTGACTTGTCCGGCCTCGACGTGACACCGCCGGAGCCGTTCCACGGACAGTCGTTTGCGCCCGCCTTGCATGGCGAGACGCAGCCACCGCTACGTGAGTTTGTCATCACCGGCTCGCACCTGCGTAAGCGCGATGGCGCAATCTCAGACACCGCCGTCAC
>JBJYXQ010000013.1:0-8126 GCA_046260035.1 Anaerolineae bacterium | reverse complement strand
TTATGGATAATGATCTACGGTTTAAAAGAAAAACATTGAAATGCGGCCAATCTAATTGAAACCATTATGACAGAAATAGCTTTGGAACAATTCAAACAAGCCATATTAGCGCAGTATCCGGATTTACCGATCGCATCCATTTCCTTCTTGGGGGAGGGTTGGGCAAATCGGTTATGCTTGGTGAACAAAACGCTAATCTTCCGCTTTCCCCTGGATGCCACTAGCGAACAACAATTATTGCGAGAGATCCGCTTGTTGCCAGTGCTCATTCCTGAATTGCCTTTGCCAATCCCGGAATACAAATACATTGTCCTCAATAGCGAAAAATATCCGTTTGCTTTTGTGGGCTACGATCGAATTCCTGGCGTATCTATCCCTCAGCCGAGTGAGACTTTGCGCCAGGCCATATGGTGGCGACTCCAGGCGGGAGCATTTCTGACAGCCTTACATCGCATTCCGATACGTAAGGTAACGGCAGTAGGTTTGGAAGGCTATCCAACGGCTCAAGCGTGGCGGGATGCTCTGGCCGCGAAACACGCACCATACGAACGGCATGTGTGTCCTTTGTTGACAGCGGCTCGGTGTAAAGCCATGCTATCTTATCTTGAAAAGGCTGTATGCGACGAACGGATGGTAGCATTTTCGCCGGTGGTTTTACATCAAGATTTTGACTTTCACAATTTCTTGGTTGACCTTGAACAACAGCAGATCACCGGAGTGATCGATTTCGGGAGTGTCTCTATCGGCGATCCAGCCGTGGACGTCTCGCCAGAAATACAGCCGTATTACGGGGGGAGAATAGATTCGGGCTGGAACTTTCGTCGAGATTACTACAAACGGACAGGGGCGCTGGAAGATCTTTTGTATATTCGGACATGTGAGCATGAGATACCAAATCAAGAAGCTATACAGGAGAGAAAGCTACTAGAGATTGCCGGGATTTGGTCGTAGTTCTCAGTAGTCGTGATATGTTGATAGTTCAAGACCTCGCACGAGGCAAAAAAGGGAGATTATGATCATGAAAAGCTCACTTCAGAAAGCGACGATTAAAATTGATACCGAACGTGTTATCGACGATATCGACCCCAGAATTTATGGGGTATTTATGGAACCCATTGGTTTCAACAGGGATGGTGTAGCTGGAAATACCTTATACGGCCCCGTGTACAACCCGGACTCGCCGCTTGCTAATGAGGATGGCTTTAATACGGAATACATCGAAGCGGCCAAAGAGCTGCGTCTCACCAATATGCGCTGGCCGGGCGGTAATTTCACAGCGAATTACAACTGGCAGGATGGGATTGGGCCCAAAGACAAAAGGCCTGTTCGCAAGGAATTGGCATGGGGCGTTAACGAGAGTAATCAGGTCGGTACAGATGAATGGGTTCAGTTAAACAGAGCGATCAATTCTGAGAATGTCGTTTGTCTCAATATGGGATCCGGGACGATCCAGGATGCTTGTTCTTGGTTGGAATATTGCAACGGCGAGCATGGCACTTATTATGCCGACCTCCGGGCGCAATATGGCCACCCCGAACCCTACGGGATCAAATATTGGTGTCTGGGTAATGAGGTCGACGGCTCGCCGTGGATCATTGGTTATAAGAACGCGGATGAATACTGCAGATTAGCTAAAGAAATCGCCAAAGCGATGAAGCGCGTCGATCCGGATATTTCTCTTATCGCCAATGGGTCATCTTATTATCAACCGAATATGGATTGGGTTGAATGGAATTGGAAAGTGCTGAACGAACTTCGGGATTTTGCCGCCTACCTGTCTTTGCATCGCTACTGGGAATATTCTGACGACTATTATGAATATATGGGAAAACAGGCTATGATACTGGAAGAAAAGATTTCCATTCCAGCCGCTCAAGCCAGAGCCGTACAAACAATCTACAGAATGGACAAGCCCATGTATCTTTCATTCGACGAGTGGGCGCCTCATCCTCATGGTGGCGGATTGCTGACAACACTCGCCGTGGCCCAGTTTTTGAATGCGTTTATTCGCCATGCGGATATGGTCAAAATGGCGAATTATACTTTGTTAACCTCCATCCTGGGTTTCGATCCAACACATGAAAAGCATTTTAAAACATCGTTCTTTTATGTGTTCAAGATGTTTTCTAATGGATGTCTTGGAAAATCGCTCAACACATTGGTTAGGTGCGATACCTTCGATGTCGACGACTTCTACAAAGGAATTCCTTACCTGGATGTTTCGACGGTTTACGTTGAAGACGATCATTCGTTGATCATCAACGTTGTTAACCGCCATAAAGATGAGGCCATTGCAGCCGACATCATCAGTTGTTCGGGGGATTTTACATCTGAGGCCAAGGTGCAGGAAGTATATCGTGAGGATCTGCAAGAACTCTATACCTATGCCAAGAAAGATGAATATATCCCTAAAGTGAAAACTATCTCAACCGATAAGTCAACTATGACCTATTCATTTCCGCCGCACTCCTTTACGCAGATCGTCATCGGAATGAACAAATAAAGTCGGTGAACTTTTTCGTTAGTACAAAAAAGAGAAAATTATCGGATTAAATGATATGATCGAGAGTCGCAAGAATATATCAAGGCGAGATTTCCTCAAGATGAGTGGCTCAACAATTCTCGGATTATTCTTATCGGGGTGCCAGCTAAAAGAATCAGAACAGTCGAACCCAACCCCAATATCGATATCAGAACCGACCATACAAAGTATTCCAACAGCGACACTATCAGCATGCATGGCTCGTGCATACTTTGGTGATCCCCAAGACTCTGAATATATTCTGCCATATCCGATTGGGGAACGATATCGCGTGCTTCAAACGTACTGCGAGGCAAACGGGAGTCATGCTGATCAACTGGCATATGATTTTGAAATGCCAATTGGCGCAGACGTGATAGCAGCTCGCTCCGGGGAAGCGAGATTGTTTCAGGACAACAAGCCAGATAAAAGCGTAATGGAGAATATCGGTGAATACAACTATATCTACATCGAACACGAAGATGGAACAGTAGCGTTTTACGCCCATTTACAGCAGGATAGTATTGTGCTTGTGCGTTATGGAGAATATGTTGAAGTCGGGCAACTGATAGCAAAAAGTGGGAACTCTGGATTCACGGCAGGAAAGCCACAACTCCATTTTGGTGTGTACCAATACTATCCGGCACGAGACGGGTATGATCTGGCGGTGAATTTCCGGAATGCGGATGGCGTACTGGATAAAAATGGTGGATTGATGAGAGGGAGATATTATGAAGCGCTACCATACTGAAATAAGTGAAGAGGTAGATATATCACTCGATATATGGTCGCTTTATGCGCTTATGCTGAGAAGCCGGCTGTTCGAAGAAGCCATTGCTCAACTCTGGCATGATGGCCTGATCTCTGGTGAGATGCACCTTGGAACGGGCGAAGAAGCGATTATTGCAGGCGTTGTCGCCCACTTGCGCGAAGGCGACGCTATGGCTTTGGATCATCGTGGCAGCGCAGCCCTGCTCATGCGTGGTGTGGACCCTGTCCTGATCCTGCGTGAGCTGTTGGGGCATCCAGACGGGATATGCGGCGGGATGGGCGGGCATATGCATCTGTACTCTAAACAGCACCTGGCTGCTTCTTCAGGGATCGTTGGCGCGGAAGGCCCCGCCGCTACCGGCTTTGCATTAGCGGCTCAGTATTCGCGTCCCGGTACGGTCGCTGTTGCTTTCTTTGGAGAAAGCGCAATGAATCAAGGCATGTTGATGGAATCGATGAACTTGGCTTCTGTGTGGAATTTGCCCGTATTGTTTGTCTGCAAGGATGATGGCTGGGCTATAACCACACAATCCCGCCAGGTGACTGGCGGTGATTTGGATACGCGAGCACGCGGCTTAGGAGTTTCTGCTGTTGAAGTTGACGGTCGCGACGTATCCGCGGTGTGGGAAGCTGCCGGTCAGGCAATTGAAAGCGCGCGTTCAGGCCAGGGGCCGACCTTCCTGCACGCTCGCTGCGTGCATTTCGAAGGCCACTTTTTGGGCTTTCAGCTGATCAGGGCTATACGCGCTCCACTCAGAGAGATGCCTGGGATCGCTATACCACTCACACAATCATTTCTGCGGCCTGGTGGTGCGACTCTGCGTGAACGCTTATCAGGGCTGAGAACTGTCATTGCTGCGCTTCTCGCAACGGTGCGTGATCCACGCCGGGATCTGACCAACGACCCGGTACCGCGTGCGCGCGTAACTCTTCAGACGCAGCCGGAACGCTTGCAGGAACTGGAAGACCAAATTGAGAAAGAGATTGGCGATGTCCTTGCATCGGTCTTGGTGGAGGTGGCGTCATGAGAACCATGTTTTTCACGCAGGCTATCGATGACGCACTCGGTCAAGCTATGGCAGATGACTCGAGCATTGTTCTTTTTGGTGAGGACGTTCCATTGCTGCGACGTAACCTGCTGGTACGATTCGGTCCCAGACGCGTGCGTGGTACTCCCATTAGCGAGAGCGCTTTCTTGGGAGCCGGCGTAGCTGCCGCAATGGCTGGCCTGCGCCCGGTTGTTGAAATGTATATGGTGGATTTCCTGGGCGTGTGTATGGATGCCCTGCTCAACCATGCTGCCAAAGTTCAAGCATTTTCAGGCGGCAATTGGACCGCGCCGGTTGTGGTGCGAGCGCCTTGCGGCGGCGGTTACGGTGACGCTGGACAGCATGAGCAGTCGTTGTGGGGTTGGCTAGCACACATTCCCGGCCTGACGGTAATTGTACCCTCTACACCAGCCGATGCTGGCGGATTGATGCTGGCGGCCCTACAGAGCGATGGACCGGTCATCTTTCTCGAACCCAAACTCCTCTCGGAATCCTGGCTGGAATTCCTGGGATCTGGTGGGCGACGCACGGTGCAGTATGACGTCCCCATAGAAGGAGCGCGGGGACCTGTACCTCAGAAGTGGAAGCCGCTTCCCATCGGCAAAGCAGCGTTACGATGTAGCGGTGACGATCTTACTATCGTCAGTGTCGGCGTGGGCGTGCACCGCGCGCTGAAAGCCGCTGAGAACTTGAGAGAGGAGGGGATTTCGGCAGAGGTATTGGACTTGCGGACGGTCTCTCCACTTGACAGAGTGACTCTGTGCGAAGCCGTTTCCAAGACCGGCCGCCTGCTCGTAGTCGATGAGGACTATGAGGGCTTCGGTCTCTCAGGCGAAGTGGCGGCGATCTTGCTGGAGGAGGGCATCTCGGTCAAATATGCCCGCGTTTGTACACAGACGACGATCCCATACGCCCGCCACTTGGAGGACCGTACTCTACCCAACGTGGAACGCATCTGTGCCAAGGCCAAAGAGCTTGCGTAGGCTTTTCCGGAAATTGCCTGCGTAGAAGATGATGGCTGACACCGTTATCTGGCTAATACGAATATTCTCATTTGTCACACTGTTGAGAAAAACGTCATGAATATACAAATACGAGAGGCCGGAATTGCCGATTTTGAGCGTCTTTCTGCCTTGTTTGTTGAAGAAAACCGGTTTCACGCGCAGCTTGTCCCAGCGTATATTCAGGTTACATCGCCGGTGCTCACAAGGGAGGAATTGCAGGCGTTCCTGGACAGCCGTACCCATCAATTGTACGTCTGCGAAGATGGCGATACCTTGCTTGGTGCTGTCATCGTCTCCTTGAAAGACACTGCCGAGGATCGTTGGAATAGGCCGCGTCTCTGCGGGTACATTGAGGACCTCGTTGTGACGGCGACCGCACGGGGGCATGGCGTCGGCAGACAGTTGATGCAGGCGGCGCGCCGCTGGGTAGTGTCACAGGATGCCCAGACCATCGAACTTCACGTCTGGGAGGCCAATACCGGCGCGCGTCGCTTTTATGAATCGCTGGGATTGCATAGCGTGCAGCAGCGCATGATCTGGGAGCTTGAAGAGGAGGTGTAAGGTGACGTTTCC
This sequence comes from Anaerolineae bacterium, assembly GCA_046260035.1. Taxonomy (GTDB): domain Bacteria; phylum Chloroflexota; class Anaerolineae; order B4-G1; family SLSP01; genus DSWT01. The sequence continues at coordinate 2,208 of JBJYXQ010000013.1, read as the reverse complement.
GCGTGCATTTTACCGTTGGCGCCCGCATCCATGGCATGGACTGGAAGTCGGTAAGAATCCACCAAGTTTGGTGCATGCCTACATCGAAATCTCGCCGTTTGACCTGGTGAAGTATGAAGTAGACAAGGTGACCGGCTACCTGCGGGTAGATCGTCCCCAGCGCACCTCGTCCCAACCGCCAGCCCTCTACGGCTTTATCCCACGCACCTATTGCGGCAAACGCGTCGGGGCGTTGTGCAGTGAGGGGCGACGTGGCGATGGAGACCCGCTGGATATTTGCGTCGTTAGCGAACGTCCTATCAACAAAGCGGAGGTAATTTTGCACGCGCGGGTCGTCGGTGGGATACAGATGATCGATCACGGCGATGCCGATGACAAGATTGTGGCCGTTTTGGAAAACGACAGCTTCTGGGGCGATGTGACGGATATTTCCGAGCTGCCTAACGTGCTGGTAGAACGTCTGCGGCACTATTTCAGTACGTATAAACTAATTCTGGGAGAGCCTGCGCAGTTCTCGATCGAGCAGGTTTACGGCCACGAGCATGCCTTTCGAGTTGTCGCCGCAGCGATTGAGGATTACGACGAAGAATATGGCGCCGACTGACGTTCACGTTCAGGAGAGTAATACCATGAACGCAAACATGAAGCACGTTCTCTTTTGGGCACCGAGAATTCTCTGCATCCTTTTCGCGATGTTTCTGAGCTTGTTCGCTCTCGACGTATTCGAAGGCGGCGGCCTTTGGGAAACTTTGCTTGCCTTGCTGATCCATCTTATCCCTGTGTACATCGTCATCATCGTGTTGGTCGTTGCATGGCGGTGGGAATGGGTTGGAGCGATCCTCTTTATCGCATTGGCTGTCTTCTATGTGCTCTCGACTTGGGGCCGCCTTCACTGGAGCGCCTATGTGATGATTTCTGGTTCTTTAGCCCTAATTGGCGTTCTCTTTTTGCTCAATTGGATATACAGAGCGCAATTGCGAACGCGATAAGTACGACTTGTTCAAGAACAAAGGAGTAACAACGATGCAATATGGCATATACTTGCCCAACTTTGGACCCTATGGCGATGCCCGTGTCTTAGCTGGCCTGGCTCGCGATGCGGAAAACGCGGGGTGGGATGGCTTTTTCTTGTGGGATCATATGGCCGGCCATGCCTTGCCCTTTGTCGATCCCTGGGTGGCCCTCACTGCGGTTGCTCTCAACACGCAGCGTCTTCGCATTGGAACGACGGTTACGCCTTTGCCCCGACGCCGTCCCTGGAAGATCGCCCGCGAAACCGTATCGCTGGATCACCTTTCCGGAGGACGGCTGACGCTCGGTGTGGGGATTGGTCTTGGTCAAGCCGAGTGGAATGACCTGGGTGAAGAGTCCGATCTCAAGAAGCGCGGGAAGATGCTGGATGAAGCCCTGGATGTGCTTGTTGGGTTATGGAGTGGGGAACCCTTTAGCTATGCTGGGCAATACTATCACATTGTCAATGCACACTTTCTCCCCAAACCGCTGCAAGAGCCACGCATTCCTATCTGGGTCGGTGGTTTCTGGCCCAATAAAGCGCCTTTCCGGCGCGCCGCAAAATGGGATGGCGTGTTTCCGCTGTTCGATATATGGGAGGAAGCCGAGCGACTCGCCCAATTGGAAGAGATGATCGCGTATGTGAAGGAACGCCGCCAACAGGAATACCCCCTGGACATTGTCTGTATGGGGATGACGTCCGGCGCGGAACCCGCGCAAGCCGCAGCGATGGTTGCGCAACGCACCCAACGTGGCGCGACATGGTGGTTAGAACTGATTGGGCCCTATATAGCGGGCAAAGACCTGGAAGACGAATGGCCGGTCGAAGCGATGCGCGAGCGCATCCTGCAAGGCCCTCCGGTGAATTGATATTGAAAACGGGGGCGTTATGAAAGGTATCTCACATTTCATCACCGGTGTTGCCATCGCTACGTTTTTCCCGGAAGTGGTAAGGGCCGGGGGCGTGGGGTCGCTCCTGCCGATGCTCGGTGGGATTGGCGGCATTCTGCCCGATACGATTGACTTTAAATTTGCACGGTATTGGGAAAAATTCGATGTGGAGATCGATCCCGGCCTGGAGCCCGACGCGGAAACGATTGCTGATGCCCTCGCCGCGGCGATGCGCCAGGCTTACGAGACCGGCAAGGATGTCAACCTTGTCGCCCATACGATCCGCGTGGGGGCCGATCTCTGGCG
>JBJYXQ010000012.1:1661-11176 GCA_046260035.1 Anaerolineae bacterium | reverse complement strand
AACTCCAACAGGACATGATCGCCCGTGCACTGCGACGTACCAATTTTTTGCAAACCCTCATCGACGATTTGCTTGACCTGGCAGCGGGAAAAACCGGGCTGCGGCTTGCTGAAGAGACCGAACCGATTGACCTGGTTAGCGTACTCAACAAAGTCGTCGAGCGCTATAGCATCCCCGCGACCGAGAAACATATCGCGTTGGAATTACAGATTGACAATGATCAATCTCTGACGGTATTATCGACAGCAGAAGAACTCGATCGTGTGTTAAACAATTTGCTTTCCAACGCTATCAAATATACACCGGAAAATGGGACTGTGACCGTCAACTTGCTGTGTGAAACGAATGAAGCACAAATCGCAGTTTCAGACACCGGCATCGGCATTCCAGAAGAAGCGCTTCCTAATCTGTTCGAGGAATTTTATCGCGCCCCCAATGCAAAGGCGCAAGCTAAAACTGGAACCGGCTTGGGATTGGTGGTAGTTAAAGAAATCGTCACACGCTACGGCGGACGCGTCCAGGTGAACAGTATCCTGGACAAAGGTACAACCTTTACTGTGACTTTACCACTTCTTTGAGACTATCTCCTTGTGTTGTCTCATAACCTCACTACAATATAAGTATGGATGACTGCTAGGTCACCCATTCCTGGGAACGTTCACTTCAAAAGTTTGCTCCAAATACAACATCCAGGAGGGATGCTATGACCCAGAAGCGAATTCTAATCATAGATGACGACCCGGATTTCACGCTTGCCCATCGCACCGTACTGGAAAGTGCAGGTTATCTCGTCGATGAAGCATCTGATGGTAAAGAAGGTCTCGTCAAAATGCGGGCCAACAAACCTGCCCTGATTCTCATGGACGTGATGATGACCAGTCCATTGGAAGGTTACTACACCACACAGCAGATTTCAGACGATCCTGAGCTGAATACTACTCCCATTTTGATGGTTTCATCCATCACCAGCACACAATATGCAGAAGCATTCCCCACAGACCAGTATCTGGACATCCGAGAGTTCATCTCCAAGCCCATTAAGCCAGAAAGGCTATTGGAAATAATTAAGCGGCATCTCTGAAAACGGATTCTTTACAAGGGCGCGGCATGGTTCAGCGATGAGTATAGTGAGCACATAAACAGGTCTTGGGAATCCAGCTACCGTAATCGAACAAGCTTGGACAGGAGATGTTGAGTCAGTCCGCGCTGCCGTTGTTGTACGAATTGGGGAGGCCGAAACTATGCCAGACCATCGCAACTCTGCCGCACGATCACACTGCCTACCGGCACACCCAGATCGCGCCCGATAACCGGACACTTGACCTGCAAGAGGCAGAACACACGCGGGCCGGCTTCGCTCAGGGTTTCGTAATTGGCTTGTCCCTTGGCGATGACTAACGGGGCGGCAGCGTAGATCTGGCGAAAGTCTTCCGAGCACAAGCTCAGAATCGTACCGGGCGCATTTGAGCCATTGTCGATAAGGGTCGCGCACGTTTCCAGCCCCGCGGCCCGTGCATCCTCGCGCGTTGCATCGTTGAGCGTAGGGCCACCTTTTACGACATAGGTTACCGGCAACGCAAGTGTCTCGATCAACACACGATCGAAGACCGTCTCCCCGGCATTGTCGGCCAGGTAGAGCACGCGGTCGGCGGCATCCAGCGCCGCACGTAGGACCGCCAGATCGTCAATCGCAATAGGCGCAGCCAACACCCGCTCCACTGCTGCCCAGAGGTCGGCCAGTTCATCGGACAGGGCAAAATCGATGATGTTGCCCGCGATGCTCAACCGTACTGCCGTTTCCAGCGGATCGGCACTCTCTGCTACTAGCCCCTTGAGGCGAGGATAGAGCGCCAGGGCTGCGCGGGTGCTGTGCGCCTTGAGGTCGCGGTAAGGGTCACTGTGCCCCATCCGCTCGCGTACGATGCGATGCACGCCATAGGCGATTTCCGGTGGGCTTGCGCCAGGCGGCAGCGTTTGCAGCAACGCTAACGTTTGCCCCATAATCGCGTGCTGCTGAATCTCGTCTGCGCCCGCCTGCCGCGCCGCACTCAATGCCTGGCGCAGGAAGCAGGGATAGCAATCAAGGTAAGTACGCATCACACTCCGATTTTCGGGAAAAACATCCCTGTGCTCTGTTGATAGGCGACATACTCCTCCCCGTAGATTTTCATCATTTGGCGCTCTTCTTCCATACACTCCAGATACCACAATGGTACAAAGGCGAGCAGCACCCCAAACCACAGCCAGGCGAAAAAGATGCATCCAAGTCCCAACGAGAGCAGGTAAATGCTCACGTAGATCGGATGCCGGATATATTTGTACGGGCCTTCCGCAGCGATGGCGTGCAACGTGGTGGCCTTGCGGAGGCGTATGGATGCACTGATCCACAGCCAGTTGCCGGCGATCACCAGCACAATGCCTAGCAACAGCAAGGGTACACTCTCAGTGAACAGCGTTGTCCGGCTGGCGGTGAATTGTGCCAGAAACAAGAACAACCCGAAAGCGGGACGAAGCACCCTGCTAAGCCAACGCGGCATGGATGGTTTGTTATTCATCTGCTTCCCCTTGTTCATCACGTAGAAACAATGTGAGCGCCTCCGCCAATGTGGCCGCCTCGGTACACTGCATCTCTATCCCGGCCTCGCCGAAAACGTAGACCGGCCCTTTGCCGCTCAGGTCTTCGCGCAGCAACACCACATCGGCCTTTTGCGCCACCAGCCACTCGGCCACGCGGATGCCCTTGGCCTTTTCTTCAACTTGATGCGGATTAACCAATAACGTCTGCTCGATGGCGACGCCGTCAGCCAGCCGCACCGTGACCAGCGCGAAGTACGGTGCTTCGCCAAAGTGCGGGCTGAGCGCGCCCTCCGGCGTCGCCAGGGGGACGGCAACGCGCGCGTGGGTGCGCTCCTGCGGCGCGGCGTGGATGAGCACGCGCTCAATGTAGGGGACGGCGGCACGGATGGCGGCATCCATCCGTTGCACGGCGACTTCGGCTTGTTCTAAATCGCGCACGCGCAGTATCACTTCGGCTTCCAGGAAGCGAAACCGCCCGGCATTGTGCCCGGTGACCCAGCGCAGCAGCGTCACCGCCGGGTCAGCCGTGATGATCTCCCGCACCTGCAGCAATGATTCGGCATCCAGCGAGGCATCCAATAGCACGCGCATCCCGTCGCTGAGCAGACTCCATCCGGTCCTGGCGATGGCGATGACGATGAGCAGCGCTGCCACACGATCCAGTGGCACATTCACCCATTGCCCCACCAGGGCGGCGAAGACTACCCCAGTGGTGAAGACGTGAGCGCGGTATTCAATGGCATCGGCGATGAGAGCCGGTGAGTTGGCTGCCCGGCCGGCGCGGAGTTCAAGAACGCTGAAGACCAGGGGGATAATCCAGGCGAGCACGACGCCCGCCAGCGCCCAGAGCGTCACAGTGGGCGGCGGAGCGGCGGCGAAGAGCGCTTCGCGGGCGATTTCGTAGGCCGTGAAGAACGTCATCCCCGCCAGCCCCACGGCGATGACATTCTCCAATTTGTAGAGACCGTAGGGGAACTGCGCCGTCTTGCGAGCCGCAAGTCTCAGCCCGACCAGCACAGCGATGGCGGTGAGCAAGTCCACTGCATTGTGGGTGAGTTCCGCTCCCACCGCCAGACTGCCAGAGGCGCGCGCCACGAGCAGGTTAATGCCAATCAACGTTACATTGATGCCGATGGAATACCATCCCCAACGTTCAACGTTGACCTGGGCAGGATGCTCCTGGGTGTGGCTGACTTCAGACATAGGTCTACCCCAGCACATGCGGCGCGAAGGCGGTCGCGCCGGCTGTATGATACGTCATCCCTGCATCAGTCAAAGTTGTGCGCAATGCAGAGGCGATCAACGCGCGCAGATCTTCCACCGCCATCTGCACCCGCGCGTTGATCAGGACGGTCACGGGTGCGCACAGACGTTCAGGGAGATCGTTTTCCCATGCCGTATCTTCGTCCAACGTCGTGAAACTGAGCTTAACGCCCCGTTGTGCGTCCCGGACAAAGAACTTGAGATGTGCAACGGGATAAGCAACCTGTTGCAAACCAGCGAGGATCGTCGCGATCAAACGGACGACTATGGCGCGCTCTGTGCCGGGCAAAGGTGTAAACGTCACCTGCTCATCGAGCCAGGCCAGTTCGGCGGCCCCGGCGATGTAGGGACCGTAATCCAGTGCCAGTGCAGGGGGCAACGGCGGGGCCGTTTGCAATATGGCCAGCCACGATGCAACCCCCTCTGGGGTCAGCGAGCTCTGCAGCAACAGCGTTTTGTCGGGGAAGTGGCTGCGTGCTTGTTCCAGAACGCCCTCCCCTTCTTCCGGCAACAAATCAGCTTTGTTGATCACCAGGATGTTGGCTTCTTCAAGCTGATTGGCAAAGATATAGCTGACGTTGTCGCTGAAAGGCAACGGCAAGCCAGCAAGGTAGCGGCGCAGCAGGCGAATGTCCGCGAAGACGGAGTAGGTGATGCGCGCGCCATCCTGCTCTCCCAATGCGCGCAGCGGGAGCAGCACCGGCCCGACCAGGTCCACGCACGAGCCGACCGACTCGGCAAACACCACCTCAGGGCGCGCTTGCTGCTGAAGTTGCGTGATCCGTTCCAGGAAGTCGCCGTAGTTGCAGCGAAAGCAGCCACCCGGCACTTCAGCGGTGGGGACGTCCGCCGTTCCCATAAACGCGGTATCCACCTGGTAGTGGCCTTTGTCGTTGGTGATCACGCCCACGCGCCGGCCTTCTGCCAACAATGTCTTGAGCGCATTGATGATCGCCGTGGTCTTGCCGCTACCAAGAAATCCACCAATGACGTGTAAGTCCATTGTTATACTTTTCCTAAGCCCTGCTTCTGCAACACAGCCCACGCTGCCCGCAACGCCTCCGCAGCCGGGCCGTCGCTCGCCGTGATCGGCTCACCGCGCACCATCGCATCGGTGACGGCGGAATCGTAAGGCAAGCGTCCCACCAGCGGGATGTTGTTTGCCGCGCAATAGGTGGTGATGGTCTCTGCCTGCACGGCGCTGAGATCGGCCTTGTTGAGTAACACCGCTGCCGGGATTTGAAAGTGTGTTGCCAGTCCCAGGGCGCGCTCCAGGTCATGCACACCGGAGACCGTCGGCTCGGTGACGATGAGGGCCAAATCCGCCCCGGAAAGCGCGGCGATGACAGCACAGCCGATGCCCGGTGGCCCATCCACCAACAGCAGGTCGGCCTCGTCGTCGAAAGTGCGCAGCCGCGCCATCTGCTTGACCAGCGTGACGAGCTTGCCAGAATTCTCCTGCCCGGCGAAGAGATGCGCGTGATAAAGCGGGCCGTAGCGCGTCGTGGCGACGAACCACTGCCCGGCACGTTGCGGCTGCATCGAAATCGCATTGGCAGGACACTCGTAGAAACACGCAGCGCAACCCTCGCAGGCGATGGGGTCTACGCTGTAGGTGTCCCCTGGCACGACAGCGTCGAAGCGACAGACCTCGGCGCAGCGCCCGCAGGCGATACAGTGCGCGCCATCGACGACGGCGACCCTGCCGCCGGTAAAATCGTGAGTTTCTTGCGTGACGGGCGACAGCACCAGGCCCAGATTGGCCGCATCCACGTCCGCGTCGGCGAGCACAATCTGGTGATCCTGCGCTGCCAAATGCGTCAGCGCTGCCGTCACCGTCGTCTTGCCCGTCCCACCTTTGCCACTCAGAATGACCAGTTGTTTCATCAATACACGTCCAAGTTTTTCAGAAATATGCTAGTAAATGTAAGGTAGCAGACGCCAGGAGCGCTGGCAATACGTCTCCCACTCTATGCCAAAAGTCTGGTGCAGCAGCACTTCTTCATCGTGGATACGAAAGAGGATCACACCGAGCATTGGAATGAAGGCCAGCAGTCCCACCCACGAGCGAAACAGCAGTGCCAGCCCCAGCGTTGCCAGCAACACGCCCAGGTAGCGCGGATGCCGCAGAACACCATACAGCCCGGTGGTGATCAGGCGATGATCTTTTTGCAGCGTCACGTCGGGACTGTAAAAGCGGCCTAACGCGATGCCGGACCAGAGCACCAAGCCGAGGCCCAATCCGACGCCCAGCAGTCCGACCCACCGCAAGACCTCCCCGCCGGACCATACGACCAGATCGCGCCGGTCGGCAAACGGCAGGAACATCAGACCGCCATACATCACCAGGATGATAGCAATCTTGACAACGGTTTGCCGCGCCACGCGCTGCACTTTGGCCTCGTCCTTCCCACCGTGGATTTGGCCCGATGAGATCAGCGCGTGATAGACAACGCCTAAGCCAAGCAGTAAAGCCAATCCCGCGTAACCCGCGCGCGGCGCGCTGGCGAAGAAGCCCGGCAAATCACCCAATCCCCACCCCAGCAGCACGGGAACCAGGTAAATGACCAACGTGCCGAATAGAAAACGCAAAGCACGTAAGGTTTTCATGTTTCGTCAAATCTCCGGTCCGCTTGACGAGTACGGACGTTTGCCTGTACGCGCTCTAACCAGCCCACACGGTCGGCGGCGCCGCCGTCAAACGCTGGGACGTAAGGTTTCAGGTCGAGAATGGGCGTGCCGTCCAACATATCCACGTTTTCCAGATGCAACACGTTCCCCTCGCGTCCTAGCAGCCGCACCACCGAGAGGCCGATGGGATTGGGCCGCGCCGGAGCGCGGGTGGCAAAGACGCCGCGGGGCTCGGTATCCATAAACGGCGTGACCAACAGCCGTGGCGCAGGCGCACGGTGCAGATGGTACAGCACGATCACGTGGGAAAAGCCTTCCAGGTCTTGCAGGCCGGGGGCAAATTCGGGGTTAATCTCGGCGGTGCCGCGCACACCGTCTGCTCCTGCCGGTTGAATGGGCATCCCGGCGATGTCTGTGAACGGCGTGTGCAAAACGCCGATGGGCCGGTATTGGATGACGTGCGCGTCGGGCATTGGCCGGACTACTCCTCAGCGCCAATCACGAAAACCTGCCCCAGGCCGCTCGACAGGTACTCCGCGCCAAACGCCTCGGCGAAGGCGCTGCGCGCGGCATCGCCCGTGCAGTGACTGGGGGCGATGCGCTGCACACCGAGTCCCTGCAGTTCGGCGATCGTATCAGCGATCTGCGTAGCGTTGGCTTCGCGCAGGTGGAAACCACCGAGTGCCAGATACACGCTCTCACCCAGCTCAGTCTTCGCCTGGCGCACCAGCGTGGCGATGCCGGGGTGCGCGCAGCCGGTGATGACGACCAGGCCACGTGCTGTCTCCAGCGCCAATGCCTGCTCGCGGATTTGACTGCCGAGTTCGCCGGTGGTATGCACCCCCGCGGCGATCTCTTGCGGTCCTGTCACTTCCACCAGCGTCGCGCCGGCCCTTTGGACGGTGTCTTTGATGCCCACCGGGAACGACTGCGGCAAGTACACGGTGACGTCGGGATTTTCCGCAAGGAAGGCAGCCAGACCGCCGGTATGATCACCGTGGCTGTGCGAGAGAACGACGGTGCGCACCGCCTGTGGATCCAGCCCCAGCGTGCGCATATTCTGCAAGAGGATGTCGCCCTTGCCGCCGGTATCGAAGAGCAGTGAGTGTTCCAGGCCCTCTACCAGGCAGGCGAAGCCCCAATCGGTCTGCAAACGCGTGTCGTTGGCGACGTTGTCATACACGATGGTGATTGTGAGCATTGTTCTGGTTTCCATAGGTTGTGTGTCAGGGGTTGCCGTGAAGGTTGCACGTGGAGTCGCCGTGGGCGGTATGGTGGTTGTGGGAGGCACCAACGTGGGTATCGCTGTGGACGTAGGTGCGCGCGTTACGGTCGCCGTGGGGACTACCGTGGGTGATGCTGTAGGCGCAATTGTTGGCGCAGGTGTTGTGGGCGTCGTATGTGGCGCACAACTCACCAGTCCAACAATGAGCCCAATAAGCAGAAGCCACACCCGCATCCCTATGCCCTACTCCTCAGTCCCCAATCGCTTCACTTGCTCCCACAGCGCCACGAAGCGCGCGCGGTATTCAGGGCGAATGGCGATTAGCGGTTCGCCGTTGGCGATGCCTTCGGCGATGGCGCGTTCCAGCGGGATGCGCAGTAGAATGGGCACGTTCTCAGCGGCGCAGTAGGCGTCCACACCGTCGTCACCCACCCCGTCACGGTTGACGACGACGGCGACGGGCAAGCCGAGTTCGTCGCGGGCCACCTGCACCGCCACGCGCAGATCGTGCAGGCCGAAGGGTGTCGGTTCGGTGACGAGCAGCACGGCATCGGCGCCGCGCATCGTTTCGACGACGGGACACGATGCACCGGGCGGCGCGTCGAGGATGACAGGCCGCCCGTTCTCATCCGGCGGAATGGCCCACCCTTTGAGCTGGCGGATCACCGGCACGGCCATCGCCGCGCCCACGTCCAACGTCCCATTGAAGAATTCTACCTCACCCGTGCCCGCACTGGCGATACCTTTTTCCAATATCCCCATCAGGTTCAACGTCTCGTGGATCGCATGCTCCGGGCATTGGCGCGTGCAACTCCCACAACCGTGACACAGTTCGGGGAACACGAGCACCTGTTTCCCGATGACGGTGATGGCGTGATACTCACACACCTCGGCGCAGCGCCCACATGCGGTGCAGCGCGCCATATCCACCTCGGGGATCAACAGCCCCACGTCGCGTTGCGCGGTGATCTCCGGGCGCAAGAATAGCGCGGCGTTGGGTTCTTCAACGTCACAATCCAGGAACAGTGGGGAGGAAGGAGGGCTAGCGGTGGCAAGGCTGAGCGCCAGGCTCACCGCTACTGTTGTTTTGCCAGTTCCGCCCTTGCCGCTGGCAATGGCAAGTCTCATTGAAAGTCTATCCCCGGATCATCTGTGCGCCACATTTGGGGCACTGTTTTGCGGTGCAGGGTTGTCCGAGAACGTGCGGTTCACTATGTCCACACGCCGGGCAGACACACTGGCCACCTGGACCAGCCGCTGTCCCGCCCATCCGTCCTGGGCCTTGCCCCTGTCCTCGTCCGGCGCCGCCACCTCGTCTGGCTCCACGTCCCATTTTGTTACCTCCTACACTTTTGAAAAAGAAAGCGACTTTCAGTCGCTCATATAGCTCAAGTTGACCTGTAAACCCTAAAGGTCTGCAAATGTATTCTGTTGACCAAAAATCGCCGAAAACCGTGCGATTTGGACATCACAAAGCCGTGAGAAGACCTTTAGGGTTTGGCCCAGCGCAAAGTAGCAACTTGGGTTAATATCCTACGATCGCCCACGCCAGCGATGCCGTGCTTGCCGCCCAACTATCGCCGTGATGGCGGACTTCGCAATCGTGCTCCCCCGTGGGCGCAACAATAACTGTCCAAGCGTATTCAGCACAAGCGGTGCCGCCTGGATGGCCAGTTGTGCACCCGCCGCGACCACCGTCGCCAGCAGATTCGTGCTCGGAGAGGTGGCCACATCTGTGGGCGTGTATTCCGGGACAGGCGTTGCTACAGGCACGGCCTCGATCTCCAACACCGGCCGCAATGCCCCGATGGGGCAGGCC
>JBJYXQ010000012.1:0-1561 GCA_046260035.1 Anaerolineae bacterium | reverse complement strand
TACAGGCACGGCCTCGATCTCCAACACCGGCCGCAATGCCCCGATGGGGCAGGCCTGGATGCAAGCTTCGCATCCTTTGCACAGAGCCTCATCCAGATAGGCTTTGCCGTCCACCAGGGTCAGCGCGCCGGTCGGACAGACTTCGACGCACGCACCACACCCGGTACATCGCATCTCGTCAAGCCATACAGCCGCCATCGCGCCCTCCTTTCGTTGGCTCAATCACAAAATCTAAAATCGTAAATCAAAAATCTATTCGTGTCCGTGCTCGACGCTCTCGTTGCAGGGGGCTGCGCCTTTCAGGTCACCGCCCAGATAGCGGGTCAGCGACGCACGCACGGTTCCTGCTGCGCCGGTCGCCGCTTCGATGCCGTATTGCCGGAAGAAGGCAACGGCACGCCCACCCATTCCGCCGGAGAGCATCACCTGCGCACCCAGGTTGTGGATGAAGGCGGGGACTTGCCCCGGTTCGTGTTGGGGATAGTATGGATTGGCGATCGTTTCGACGGAGCTTACTTCTTGCCCTTCGGCTTCGACCAGGGTGAAGTATGGGCAGCGCCCGAAATGTGGGCTAACCTGGGCGTCCAGGCCGTTGGTATCCAGCACAGAAATTGCAATTTTCGTCATTAAAGTCTCCTCGTTGTTCGTCAGATAGTCGTTAGTCGGATAGTCCTTGGTTGGACTGCCGAATCATCGCCGGCACTCAACCTTGCGTAAATCCAAAATCTAAAATCCGAAATCCTAAATCATCCCCGTCCGTGGCGATGACGTCCACCGCCGATGCCGACGTGGCCAGCCCCTGCGGTTTCCAGGGGCGCCAACTGCCCGGCATTGTAGGCTTCGACGACCTCGCGGACGGTCGCACCTACCATACGGTAGGCCGGGATGCCCGCTGCCTGGACGACGCGGAAGGCGTTCGGTCCCAGGCTGGGCGCGATCACGGCCCCCACGTTCTTTTGCAGGACGGTCTGCGTTGCCTGGACGCCCGCGCCTCCGGGGGCGTCGATCGCCGGATTGGGCAGGGCCTCGAAGTCCAGCGTTTCGGGATCAACCAGAATGAACATTGGACTGCGCCCAAAGATGGGGCTGGTCGGCGCATCCAAATCGTTGCCATTGGCAGGAATAACAAGTCGCATCGTCATCTCCTCAGTTGTGAATGAAAGGTCTGCCGCCGGAACGACACCGTCCGGCGCAAGTTCTTCGTGCAGTGCCATCAAGTATTCGATCACCTGTTGCGTGCCCTGGAGTTGTCCAATGCAGCAAGCCAGCACTGCGTGTCCGGCGGGGGCCAAGGCATAGACGCGGCGCGGCGGACCTTGTGTCTCCTGTTCATCCCAGGTAGACGTGATCCACCCGCGCTCTTCCATCTGCCGCAGCGCGCGGTAGATCACCGTAGGTGCCAGGAACTCCAGGCCGAACTCGGCCATACGGTTCAAAAGGGTATAGCCGTGGGCTGGAGATTGTTCCAGCAGAAGCAACAACGCCGGATCAAGAAATTGTCCCATCCGGCGATTACAATCCCGTCCACTACATTGTTGTCGCCCGCGATATCGCATCCTGT
>JBJYXQ010000011.1:0-2386 GCA_046260035.1 Anaerolineae bacterium | reverse complement strand
AGCTAGACCGATGGGGGGATTAATTTTATAATAAAGCTAGAAAGGTACGCCTACATTCTCTGCGTGTCACAGCTTCTTCTCGAACTGTCGCACGTCTTCTGCACAAAGTTAGGATTTGGCGAAAGGAGAGTTGTTTATGATATTGTCGCGAGATGAGTATATATCCCCTGAAATTGTCTACGAAGGTGACCTGGAAATCCAGGCGGGCAGCCCGCTATCTATTGTGGATCTCGAGTTCGAAGATGATGAGTGGTAAGCCAGCGGCGGCGTATCCATGAAGCCGCTTCCATTGCCGCCGTACCATCTCTTCACCTATCGGGACAACGCCTATGTCTTCGATATCGAGACGAGTGCGGTACTCAAGCTGGATGCTCCGGCGCATGCAGCGCTCGCCCTCCGGTCGACCGGCGTATCTCCTGATGAAATTACGGCGCAATTATCGCGCGAATACGGCGAGACAACGGCCCAGACCGTGCTGCGCGAACTACGCTGGCTGGAGAAGCGCGGCCTCTTCCGTGCCCCCGTGCGCACTTACGATGACGCCGAGAACGAGACCTACATTCAGAAGCTCACGCATATGGGGACCAACAAGATCGAGCTTTACCTGGCAGAAGCGTGCAATCTGCGCTGCCGCTATTGCTACGTCAACGCCAATGACGCGCTCAACCACGGGTTGATGCCCTGGGATGTGGCTAAGCAGGCCATCGACTTCGTCTTCACACGGGCGGGCAGCGCAGATTCGGTCAACATCACGTTTTTCGGCGGAGAGCCGCTGCTCAACAAGCCCGTGCTCAAACAGGCCATCGCCTACAGCCAGCAGATGGGGGCAGAACAGGACAAAACGGTGGGCTATTCGATGACGACCAACGCCACCCTGCTCGACGACGAGATCATCGACCTGATCAAGCGTTACAACTTCGGCCTGATGATCAGTCTGGACGGTCCCCAAGAGGTGCAGGACGCCATGCGCCCCTTCGCCGATGGACGCGGCTCCTTCGAGACAGCGACCGAAAACATCAAGCACCTGATGGCGCGCCGTCGCGCGGTGACGGTGCGCTGCACGCTCAGCAACCGTGACCTCGACCGGCCTAAGATCGTGCAATTCCTGGAAGATTTCGGTTTTACGCGAGTGGCGATGAGCCGCTGCACCGGCACAGTAGACGGCCTTGGCCCCTACGACATCGGCCCGGAGGAAAACGCCGTGCTCCACGCGCAGGACGACTATTTTGCCGAACGGCTCTTCGACCAGTTGGCGCGTGGCGAGCGCATCAAGTTCAACCCGTGGGCTAACGTCGTGCGGTCGATCCACGACCAGCAGAATCGCCGGATGCGCTGCGGCGTGGGACGTGGCTGCACCACCGTGGGCATCGATGGACGGCTGTACCCATGCCACCGCTACGTGGGAATGGACAAGTATGTGCTTGGTCACGTGACCACAGGTATCGATCAGGCTGCGTTCGCCGATTACCTGCGTGGGTACTTCAACACCAAACACAAATGTGAGACCTGTTGGGCCCTCAACCTCTGCGGTGGGTATTGCCCGTGGTACGTCTCTGGTAGCGACGGCGTTTTTGCCGAGCCGGAGGAGTGGTGGTGTGAGGAGATCCGCCAGTGGTTCGAGATGGGCATCTGGATGTACGACACCCTGCGCAGCGACTATCCCGAGTACTGGCGAAAGTTGGTCGGCGAAAAGGAACCTGAGCCGCTTTTGCGTTGAAGTAAGGAGGCAATAGTGAAAAAAGGCGCGATGCAGAGTCCGTTTCTTGTGCGCGTCAACGAAAAATTGTGATACCTCGACAATGACGATAACATTGCGGCCACAACCTGTTTCCTTAGTTGTAAAAAGGAAGGTGTGTGATGTCAGATAGAAAAATGAATCGACGTGAGTTTCTCAAAGTGGTGATCGCCTCAGCAGCCGTGGCAGGGCTGAACCACTTCCGATTTTTGAACTTCGGCGGTATGGCGAATGTGCTGGCCGACAATGTCGGTTGTGATGTTGGCATCCCGGATTTTTGTGATCCACAAGAAGGAAACCCGGACACCTGTCCGGATCCAAATTCAAGTGGCTCAGATGTCTGCGTGCCCGAACTGGGAGAATGGGATGAGTGTCTGCCGCCGAGCGATCCAGATATATGCGATCCCGTGGCTCCTCCACCAGATCTCTGCATTCCCCCAGGCGATCCGGATGAATGTGAGGTTCCACCTGGCGGACCGGATACGTGCATGACAGCGCCAGACGATGCTGACATTTGCCCTGATGGCCCCGATGGTGATGGTGATATTTGTACACTCACGGGAGACCCTAATCCGGATGAGTGTATACCGTCGGTTGGCGAATCAGATGAGTGTTCCCCTGAAGCAGGCGCAGATTTTTGCCGCGATCCCA
>JBJYXQ010000010.1:0-2761 GCA_046260035.1 Anaerolineae bacterium | reverse complement strand
ATACTCGCCCCCACGCGCGAACTCGCTGAGCAGATACACCAGATGAGCATCGAGCTGGGTAAGAATACCAAAGTGCGCAGCGTCACCGTCTATGGAGGCGTTAGCAAGGCCCGCCAAGTTGAAGCGCTGCAGCGCGGCGCCGAGATCGTCGTCGCCTGCCCCGGTCGCCTGCTTGACCTTCTCAATGACCGTAGTATCGATCTATCAAAGGTTGAGGTACTGGTGTTGGACGAAGCCGATCGCATGTGCGACATGGGCTTCCTGCCCGACATTCGCCGCATTCTCAAGGTGCTGCCGGCGCAGCGCCAGACGCTCTTCTTTTCGGCCACGATGCCCAAGGACATCCGCAAGCTGGCAGACAAGATTCTCGACGACCCGACCACTGTACAGATTGGCATGAGCGCCCCGGTAGAGACCGTCTCACACGCGCTCTATCCCGTATCTCACGGCCTCAAGAAAAAGCTTCTGCTGGCCATGTTGGAGCAGACGGCTACAGGGCGCGTGTTGATCTTTACGCGCACTAAGCATCGCGCGCGAGGCCTGGCGCGCGACCTGGCCAACCACAACTATCGTGTCGCAGCGTTGCAGGGGAACATGTCACAAAACCAACGCCAGAAAGCGATCGACGGTTTTCGCGACAGCAAATACGACATTCTCGTCGCTACCGACATCGCCGCGCGTGGCATCGATGTTTCAGAAATCTCGCACGTGATCAACTTTGACATGCCTGATACCGTCGACGCCTACACACACCGCATCGGGCGCACCGGCCGTGCCCACAAGACTGGTGAGGCTTTTACGTTCGTAGAACCTGGGGAGGACCCGATGGTGCGCGAGATCGAAAAGGTGCTGGACGCTCAGATCGAACGGCGACGGTTGACCGGGTTCGACTATGAGGGCTTTGTGCCTGAAAGCCGTCCCCCGCGTGGAAAATACAATCAACCGCGGCAGACGGGATCACGCCGTCGGCGCGGCCCGGGCACAAACCGGCGCTATCGCGCACCGACGAGAAATGTAGCGTAACTCGACGTCCAGCTTATCCAGGATTGCCTGTCACCAAAATCGAGGAGGAAGCGATGAAATTCACGACTGGCGACGCCATTGTTCACCCCACACGTGGAGCAGGTGTAGTGGAGCGCATCGTGGAGCGAACGTGGCAAGGGAATGCTGAATTGTATTATAGGATCAGGTTGCTGGGACAATCAGGCACCATGTTGATGATCCCAACAAGAGTGGCGGAAAAGTTAGGCATGCGATGTGCGATCTCACAATCCGATATAAGACGACTATGGTGTGTCCTGCTTGCCACTCCTAGGAATTTACCTGAGGAACATAAGGAGCTCCAGCAGTTCTTGGAGGGCGAACTCAGCACGGGAGATATCTTCCAAGTTGCGGAGGTGGTGAGGGATATGGCCTGGCGACAGTGGAAAAACCACCTGAGCGCCACCACGAAGCAGCTGTATGAAGAAGGAATCAGGCTGCTTGTAGGAGAGATCGCGGCTACACAGGATATCGAGTTCTCAGACGCCGACATGCAGTTTCGGACGAGGTTGAGGGAACACTTGTCCTCAGCTTGAGCGATGTGATTCTAGCGTTGTTCGCAGTCGATTTTCCTGCTTGTATTCTCCACTAGTGTGAGTAGAGGAGAAAAAAGGACCGTCCCTGCGCAAAGCTCACAGGATGGGGTATACCGCGGAAACGAAAGCGCATGGATCAGGTTGCCAATCAGAATATGCGCCGGCCCGGAGACAATCTCCGGGCCGGTTTCTTGTGACCGCCGGTTGGTCCAAGTCCGTGTTGGCTACCTCCCCCTACCAAGAATTCAAGTGAATGGCCTAGGTAGCCAGCTGTAGGGTGCCAGGGCGCGAACGTGATGTCCGCGAAGTGCAGAACTATTACCGCGCACTGCAACAGGTCGAGGAATGGGCCGAACAGCAGACGCCAATCACCGAACGACTCATCCGGCGTTTGCACGCTAACATCTTCAAAGGCTCCCGATCCAAGCCCACGCCCTACCGTGATGGACAGAACGGCATCCGCGATGCTGCCACCGGCACCATCGTCTATATGCCGCCCGAAGCCGGGGACGTACCTGGCTTGATGCACGATCTGGTCGATTGGATCGCCCGGGCTGAGAAGGAGCAAGTCCCCGCGCCGGTGATCGCCGGGCTGGTGCACTACCAATTCGTCACTATCCACCCATTCTACGATGGCAACGGGCGCACGGCACGTGCTTTGGCGACCCTGATCCTCTACCGGCACGGATACGACCTGGGCCGTTTCTACAGTCTGGAAGAAGTCTACGTCCAAGACCTGGCGGCCTATTACGAGGCGCTGCAGACACACCCACACCACAATTACTACGAAGGGCGCGCCAAAGCCGACTTGACCGAGTGGCTGGCCTACTTTCTCCACAGCATGGCCGAGACCTTTCAGCGTGTCACCGATGAGGTACGCGCCCAATCCGAGCGCCCTACCCCACCAGAAGCACCCGAGTTGCGAAACCTCGACCGGCGTGCGCGAATCGTACTGGGGATGTTCACCCAGCAGGAGACGCTGACCACTGCCGAGATTGCACGGGCGCTTGGGCTCTCACCCCGCACCGTGCGCGATCTGGTCGCCGGATGGCTGATAGACGGCTGGTTGGAGATCGAGGATCCGGCGCGGCGATCGAGGCGTTATCGTTTATCGGCAGAATATCGGCGGTTTATAGTGAAGAGCCCGTAAAACCCCAACTTTCAAGTTTGGGATATAAGGGCTT
>JBJYXQ010000009.1:1422-4243 GCA_046260035.1 Anaerolineae bacterium | reverse complement strand
TCGGAGTCGTGGGGCACGTCAGTGCGTTGGCGACGCACGGCTTCCATCGAGGAAGGCAACTCGAACGGCAAATGCCCTTCCGGTTTAGCTTTGCCAAAAATCACATTCAACACCGCCTCATCCGAAGCGCCAAACTCGCCGAACAGCGCTTTGGCTGCGGCGGCGATTTCCGGGATAACGGCAGGGCGATCCAGATTCAAGACCACGATGGTGGGAACAGCTTGCAGGAGGGATAGGATTTCAGCTTTGGCTTCGCCCTTGAAATCCAGATCACCGTGATGGAATCCACGTGCGAAGAAATTGTCGGTCTCGATGGGCACCCAGGGCGTTTCCAACCGCAGGATAGCAAAATCCGCCTGTTCGGGGCTATCCACCACCTGGGCGTATTGCGCCACCAGAGCGGCGTCCATATCCTTGGCGAACACCTTGAGCCGCCCTTGCAACGGGAGAATCCCGTCCTCGTTCTTGAGCAAGGTCATCGCTCGTTGTTGCGAAACGAGGCTGCGGGCCATCGCATCGGGATTGTCGAAGACCTGCGAAAGCTGGGATTCATCCACGAAGGGGTTGTCAAACAGTCCCAACTGGAACTTCAAACGCAGCAACCGTCGCACGGATTGATCCACGCGGGCTTCTGAGAGTTGGCCCGTTTTCACCAATTCGATCACCCATTCAGGGCAACTTTCCCCGCCGAATTGATCAACGCCCGCCTCGATGACTTTCAGCACCCGTTCGGCTTCGGTAAGATGCTCCACACCCCAGGCACGGGCAGGCCATACCACACCACCGATTTGGTGATCCGTAATCAGCCCCCAATCGGTACAAACCACACCGTCATAGTTATACTTCTCGCGCAGCAATCCGGTGATGATCGTTTTGTTAAAAGACATCGCCACGTTTTCGTCGGTCTGATCGACTGGGACGCCGTAATAGGGCATGATGGCGGCAGTCCCAGCTTCGAACGCGGCTTCAAACGGAATCAGGTGGTAGTCGAAATTGTTGCCGGGGTAAATCTGCCCCTTTTGGAAGTCGAAGTGCGGGTCCAGGCCCTCGTTCTGCGGGCCACCGCCGGGGAAGTGCTTGGTCATACACGCCACGCTGTGTGGCCCCAGCGTTTCACCCTGGAAGCCCGCAATATAGGCTTTGGCCAGGCGCGCCGTCAGGTGCGCATCCTCGCCGAAGGTGCCGTTGATGCGGGGCCAGCGCGGTTCGGTGGCGAGATCGATCTGGGGATGCAAAGCGACGCGAATCCCCACCGCCACATACTCCCGGCGGACGATATCCGCGAACTGTTGCACCAGGTCGGCATCCCCGATGGCGCCAAATCCCGTTGTTTCACACCACTGCGAAAACTCTGTGGCCGACATCGCAAAGATGTTGCGGCTGAAATGATTGCGCGGATCGGACGCGATGGTGACGGGAATTCCCAACCGGGTCCCTTCGGCGTAACGCTGGAGCTTGTTGTACCAACCGGCGACGGCCTCTACCCCCGGAATCTGCCACAGGTTAAAGTGATTCATCTTGTGCCGGTCGATCTGGCTGACGGCCACACCGCCAAAACCCGGTGCATCCGGCTTCTCTTCGATGGTACCATCCGGATTGATCGCCGAACCGTTGATGAACATCAACCCGGCTTTCTCTTCGAGCGTCATCTGGCTCAAGAGATCTTCAACGCGCGCCTCGATCGGCTGGCGTGGGTCTTCATAGACATCCAGCTTGCCGTTTTTGTTGAGGTCACGAAAGACGAAACCGTCTTCGGTCTTGAGTAAGCCGGAGTGCTGTTTGGTGATTTCATTCAGATGATCGTCCATTGTTTGTCCTTTCTGATAGGGTTTTTACCAACGACGCCTCATTTGTACTCCGGGTAACAAAAAAATACAAGTATGATCGTCGTGGATAGCTTACTCCTGAGCCGTGAACGCATAAAGCAACACACGACATTTTACCACTACAAACCCGTAAAATCTGTACGAAACGTTATTGAAGCGTTTCTGTAACGGTATCTTGGTATGCTGTAGTCAAGTTTTCAAACACACAAATCAAAATTTGGAGGATAAGATGAATACCAAGAGGAAGTTGATGAAGTGGAGTGGCGCTGCAGTGCTCGCAGTACTCACTGCCGTTGTTTTGGTAAGTACAATTGCTGCTGTTCCTGGCATTCCGTTGCCCGTGAGCCGAGATTTTGTCGATACCCCTCCGGTAGAAATGTACAGCAACAGTCAGACGCGTTTTGAGCAGTATATGGCGGCATCCTCACCAGAGGTATACGAGGCAAGTTTTAGACTCCCAACCAGCAGCATCAACAGTTGGGCACGCTTCGAGCAGTATATCGCAGCGTCCGAGCCACAGGCGACTCAAATCACGAGCGCGATCCCGAGCGCATTCGAAGACAGTTGGACGCGTTTCCAGCTCTATCTTGAACACTCACAGTAGCAGAAGCCCAGCCATTCGACTGTCAGCAAAGTGCAAAAATCGCCAAAACATCCCCCGGTGCAGGTGACCGCACCGGGGGATGTTCCTTTACTCCCGGTTTCATTGTATACTGAAATAGTGGCACAAGTACCCATACAGATGATACAACACAATCGCCACATAACGACGGAAGCAAACACAACTTTCTAAACCTCCATACGCTTCCAAGAGCGTTGAAATGGTTTAGTTTCTCAATATACGGATCAGTGATGGAGTATAAATGGCGTTGAGACAGTTGACGATATCCCTTTTGGGCCCGTTTCAGGTGACACTAAACGGCGATATCGTAACGCGTTTCGGTTCCGACACCGCACGCGCGCTGCTGGCATATCTGGTGATGCACCCAGGCGTG
>JBJYXQ010000009.1:0-1322 GCA_046260035.1 Anaerolineae bacterium | reverse complement strand
CGCAATGCCGCGTTAGCGCAATACGACACGTGTCGCAGGGTGCTTGCTGAAGAGCTTGGAGTGGAACCTGAGATGGAGACAATGGCTTTAATTGAGCACATTCGAGATGGGACACTCACACCAGGCCCATCAACAGCGAAGACGAGTCCTATGAATCAGTCACACACCACACCCAACGCACTCCCCGAGCAGCCGACAGCCCCCCCGCCCCAACCTTACACCCCGCAGTTTCCCGAGGGCGAACGGCGCATCGTCACCATCGTAGAAATGGAGGTCAGTGGCGCAGAAGCACTGCTGGCTAACACCGATACGGAAAACTGGGCAGCAATCCTTGGCCAACTCCTGCGCGTCGTTGGCGCAGAAATCCACCGCTATGGCGGCGAAATCGACCGCTACGACGCAAGCGGTCTCGTGGCATTCTTCGGCGCGCAGATAGCCCACGAGGATGATCCGGAACGGGGCGTCCTCTCCGCCCTGGCCATGCGGCAAGCCCTCCAAGCCCAGCTAGAGCAATTGGCAGAGCAGGAACCAAGTATAGAAAGCCTCGATGTGCGCGTTAGCGTGCATACCGGCGAAGTCGTCGTCACCATCGTAGAAGGTGGTGGGGATGCAGGGCACCGTACGGTGATTGGCGATGCCGTCTTGTCCGCACATCGGTTGCTGGCGCTGGTCCCACCGGGCGAGACACGCGTGAGTGAAGCAACCTATCGTTTGGTCAAACCGCTGTTCAAGTGGAGAACGCCCGAAGATAGTGCCAAGAGCTATATCCCACTCGCGCATATTGCAGATACCGGTAAAGGACGTGGTTTGCCCGGTATGTATTCCGAACTGGTGGGCCGCGCGGCTGAGTTAAGCGCCCTACGCGAAGCTATGGAACGGCTGCAATCCGGCATCGGGGGCATTGTTACCCTGGTGGGCGAAGCGGGTATCGGCAAATCGCGGCTGATCGCGGAAGTTCGCGAGTTGACCGACCTGCGACTGATCGAGGGACGCTGTCTGTCGTATGCCGGATCAATGGCCTACGGGTTATGGCAAGATGTCCTCCGCGCACTTTTAGAAGTAACGCCAGATACGCCCCCGGCTGTAGTCAACCACGCGCTACGCGCCCACGTACGGGCACTCGACGCCGAGCGCTTCCTACCAACGTACGCCTACCTGGGCAAGCTGTTGTCGGTTCCCCTGGATGCGGACGCCGAAGCTTTAGTCGCCCAGGCAGATGCCGAAAGCCTCCAGAACAGCACCGCTTACGCCATTGAGCGCCTGCTCGAACGCGCCGCAGCGCGCCGCCCGTTAGCCATTGTCTGCGAGGATCTACATTGGGC
>JBJYXQ010000008.1:10691-12524 GCA_046260035.1 Anaerolineae bacterium | reverse complement strand
GGCCCATAGCGTTCAAGTCTACGTTCATTTCGCCCATAATTTCTCCTTGTAGCGGCCAACAGTCGCCTATTGGCAAAAAAGCTGATGGCTGATCGCTGAAAGCTGATAGCTACAACACGATCATGTCATTCCGGTGCACCACCGCCGCGCCGTACGTGTATCCCAGACGTTCGGTGATGTTATCGGAGTGAAAGCCCTTAATCTGCCGCAAGTCTTCGCTTGTATAGCGGATGATCCCCCGCGCGATTTCGCCGCTGTTTTCTTTGATGATGGAGACGGTGTCGCCCCGGTCGAAGTTGCCCTGGACAGTGACAATGCCCGCAGGCAGCAGACTGCTCCCGCGACGGGTTAGCGCGTACGCTGCGCCTTTGTCCACGACGAGGTGCCCGCTGTGCGTCACGCCCGCGAGAATCCAGCGCTTGCGGTTTTCGGGCGGCGTCTCCAATGCCGGGAAGCGTGTCCCCAGTGCTTCCCCGTCGACGATGCGCGTCAGCACATCCGGTTCCGTCCCCGCTGCGATGACGGCTTCCACGCCGCCCCGCCGCGCGACGGCAGCGGCCTGTAACTTCGTTGCCATTCCGCCTACACCCAGCCCGGTACGGCTGTCACCGGCCAGCGCGAGCAGGTTTTCGTCGATGACGTCGACTTCGTGGATGAGTTGCGCGTCGGGATCCTCACGCGGGTCGGCGGTAAAAAGGCCGGCTAGATCCGTGAGCATAATCAGCAGGTCGGCGTTCGCTAAAACCGCCACAAGCGCCGAAAGGTTGTCGTTGTCGCCAATCTTGATCTCATCGGTGGCAACGGCGTCGTTTTCGTTGATCACCGGGATGATGCGGTGTTCGAGGAGTGTGTTCATCGTGTCCTGAGCATTGAGAAAGCGATGGCGGCTCTCCACGTCGCCGTGCGTCAGCAGAATTTGCCCGATGTGGATGTTGTAAATCTCGAAGAAGCGCTCCCAGGTGAGCATCAGGCGGCTCTGCCCGACCGCGGCAAGCATTTGTTTGTTGGCGACCGTGGCGGGCAGATCGGGGAAGCCGAGCCGTGCCCGTCCCACAGCCATCGCGCCCGACGTACAGACGATGACCTCGTAGCCTTGATGGTGCAACTCGGCGCACTGCCGTACTAGTTCGACCATGTGGGGCAGGCTCAGGTTGTGTGTCCCACCAGTCAGAACGCTGGTGCCAACTTTGACGACGATGCGACGATTGCCTGGCAATCCTTGGTTGGTGTGATTGTTTTGTCTCATAGACGAAAGTATAGCATCGTCAATGTAATCTAAAAATAGGTGCGAGTATCTGTTTCGCGTTCCTCAAGCGGAATATAGGGTCGCTTCACAGGACCGACGTAGAGCGACGACGGGCGGATCAGACGGTTGTTGGCGTATTGCTCCATCACGTGCGCCGTCCAGCCGGCGATGCGGCACATCGCGAAGAACGGCGTGAGCAGATCCACCGGGATGCCGAGCATATGCAGCATCGGCGCCAGGTAGAAGTCGACGTTGGCGAACAACCGCTTTTTCTCCCAGACCGTCTCGGCCACTGCGGTGGCCAGTTCGTACAAGTGGAAATCGCCCGATTGCGCGCACAGTTGGTAGAGCATTTCTTTGATGAACGGCACGCGCGAGTCGCCCGCTTTGCGGTAGATGCGATGGCCAAAACCTAGGATGCGTTGTTTGGCCGCCAGTGCTGCGTCGACGTACGCCTCGACTCTATCCAGCGTCTTGATCTCGAGCAACATTTCCAATGCGCCCTGGTTGGCGCCGCCGTGCAACGGCCCTTTCAACGTGCCCATCGCCGACGTGATGGCTGCCCCCATATCCGACAGCGTCGAGGC
>JBJYXQ010000008.1:0-10591 GCA_046260035.1 Anaerolineae bacterium | reverse complement strand
CGCAGCGCATCCATTGGTTTCATATAGTGGGAGAGGAACCGCAGGATCTCGTAGATGCCGGCATCGACCTCGCGTTCAGCGGCCAAGGCCGCCTTGAAGGCCCACAACTGGTTGTATGTAGGCAGTTCATTCGTCCACAGCAAATACACGACTTCTTCGTAGGTCGAGTTTTTCGCCAGATCACGGATGTCGATGCCGCGAAACTGTAGTGCGCCGACATCGCCGTCGATGTCGCAGATGGCAGTGCGCCCTGCCAGGACCCCCTCAAGTCCTTCATGGACGCGCTGTTCGGGCGGATAATCACCGAGTAACGTCGGCAGCCGGTTATCCGTGGCCAACATACTTTCTAGTTTAAACCCCGTTTTCATCTCCATCGCTTTCCTCCTTATCAGAATATCCCTGCTGGTTATAACCGTTCAGTCTTGTGCGTGTTTCATCGTAATAAAAAATCAGCCTACCGAGAACCGGTAGGCTGACTATGTTTGGCTTTGATAAATCCCAGGTAGCCTTAACCGGCCCTCCACAAGGTGCAAGGCTTAGGCTGCTGGCGAGCCGGGATAATGATGTGATGTATTACCATACCGTTATTTCTTTCTGTGAGTTGCTGATACAGCGTCGCTGTCACAAACTGACTCTATATTAGCTTAAATATCTGACTTGTCAAATCGCGCCGCGATTCACGGCGCGGATCGCGGTCCGCAGCCCCGCCACGAACGCCCGCGCCGCTTCCGCAGGATGCTCTGCTGCTCCTACCGCTTTAACGAGTGCGCTGCCGACGATGACGCCATCCGCGATTTGTGCGACTTGTGCGGCCTGCTCCGGTGTGGCGATGCCAAATCCTACGGCGAGCGGCTTCTCCGTGACCGCGCGCACGCGGGCGATGAAGTCCGCTAGATTGGGTGGCAGGCTGTCACGCGCTCCTGTCACGCCGACGAGCGACACGAGGTAGACGAAACCGCTGGATAGCGTCGTCACCGTTTGCACGCGCGCCGCGTCGGATGTAGGCGCCAGCAGGAAGATGATGTCCAGCCCGCGTGGCGTCGCTGCTGCGTGTAGCGCACCGGCCTCCTCTGGCGGCAGATCGGGCACGATGAGGCCGTCAATGCCGGATGCCACGGCCTGGTCCACGAATCGCTTCAGGCCGAACTGCATAACGGGATTGTAATAGCCCATTAGCACGAAGGGCAGCGTCACGCCTCGCGCACGCAGTGTCGCCGCCTGCTCCAGGCACAGCGACAGCGACATACCGTTCGCCAGTGCCTTTTGCCCTGCAGCCTGGATCGTTGCTCCATCTGCCAGTGGATCGCTGAACGGGACGCCCAGTTCCACTAAATCCGCTCCCGCCTCGGCGAGCGCTGGGACGATGTCCAGTGCGCTATCCAGCGCTGGATAGCCCATCGTCACGTAAGGCATCAGCGCTTTGCGGTCGTTTTCTTGTAGATGTTTGAAGGTTTCTGTGATTTTTCCCATACCTTACCGTCCGCTCAAGATGATACGTGATGCGTGAAGCGTGATGCGTAATACATTATCACGTATCACGCTATACTTCTACGCCCAACACCTGCGCCACCGTATGCATATCCTTGTCCCCGCGCCCACTGACATTGATGATCAGGATTTGTTCTGACGACATTGTGGGCGCGCGTTTGATGGCTTCAGCGACGGCATGTGCGCTTTCCAACGCGGGGATGATGCCCTCCAGCCGGCTCAGCGTTTGTAGCGCGTCCAATGCCTCTTCGTCGGTCGCGTAGACGTACTCCGCGCGGCCCAGGTCGCGCATCCAGGCGTGTTCCGGCCCGACGGCGGCGTAATCCAGGCCCGCCGAAACGCTGTGCGTGAGCGCTATCTGTCCATCAGCGTCTTGTAACACGTAGGTCTGCGTTCCATGGAGTACGCCGAGTCGGCCCAACGCGGGATCGGCGAAGCGCGCGGCGTGACGTCCGCCAGCGATTCCTTCGCCACCCGCTTCTACGCCGATAAACGCTACGTCTTTGTCCTGTAGGAATGGGTGGAACAGGCCGATGGCGTTGGAGCCGCCGCCGACGCAGGCCACGAGCGTGTCGGGCAGGCGACCTTCGGCGGCGAGGATTTGCGCACGCGCTTCCGTTCCAATAACCGACTGGAAGTCACGCACGATGCGAGGGTAGGGGTGTGGCCCCAGCGCCGAACCGAGCAGGTAGTGCGTGTCGCGCACGTTCGTCACCCAGTCGCGGATGGCCTCGTTGATGGCGTCTTTGAGCGTGCAACTGCCTGCGTCCACGCCGCGCACCTCCGCGCCAAGCAAGTTCATCCGCAAAACGTTGAGCTTTTGCCGTTCGATATCCACCGTCCCCATGTAGACGACGCATTCCAATCCCAGGAGCGCGCAGACGGTCGCCGTCGCCACGCCGTGCTGCCCTGCCCCGGTTTCTGCGACGATGCGGCGTTTGCCCATCCGTTTGGCGAGCAATGCCTGTCCGAGCGCGTTGTTGATCTTGTGCGCGCCAGTATGCGCCAAATCCTCACGCTTGAGGTAGATGCGCGCCCCGCCGAGTGCCTCTGTTAACCGTCCGGCGAATGTGAGCGGAGTGGGTCGCCCGGCATACTCGCGCAGCAAGTGGTCGAACTCGCGCATAAAGTCCGCGTCGGCGATGGCGGTTTCGTAAGCCGCTTCCAGCTCGCGCACGGCTGGTACGAGGATTTCGGGAATGAAGGCTCCACCGTAGCGGCCATAGTAAGGGCCATTGGAAATAAGAGTTGACGTTTCTTTGTTCATCAGTAAGTTTCTCGCTTCGTCGCTTCGATAAAGGCTTTGACTTTAGTATGATCTTTCTTCCCTTTTGCGGCTTCCACTCCACTCGATACGTCCACGCCCCACGGGCGCACCTGCGTGATGGCGTCCGCCACGTTCTCCGGTGTGAGGCCGCCCGCCAGCAGCAGACGGCACCGTTCCGCGAACCAGCGCGCAATTGTTACATCCGCAACCAGGCCTGTGCCTCCCTTTTGCTGCGGATGGTAAGCGTCGATGAGGAGATCGGGGGTAGACGGTAGACGGGGCGCAAATCCTCGCGCGACGGTAGACCGGGGAGGGAAGGATATGGCAGCTAAGTAGTTTTCCATTGCCTCTTGTGCCTCGGTGAGGGTTTGAGGGCGTAGCGCTTTGAACGCATACGGGGCCAGGGCGGCGATGTCGGCGGGGGTTTCTGTGCCGTGCAGTTGTACGAGATCCAGCCCGGCGGTCTCGATGGTCGCGCGCACGGCGTTGATCGGCTCGTCCACGAAGACGCCTACAAAACGCGGGCTTGCGTCTGCAAACTCCGCGCGGATCGCTTGTGTAATCTCCCCTGCCTGTTCCGGCGCGATGTAGCGCGGGCTGGGTGGGTAGAAAATGAAGCCCAGGAAATCCGCGCCTGCTTCTGCCGCGCATCGCGCATCCTCAAGATTCGTAATGCCACAAATTTTGACGTAAACCATGTTAGTCCGAAGTCAAAAGTCCAAGGTCTAAAGTCGAGTGTCCGGTAAGTGATGTTCGACTTGCGACCTCAGACCTCTGATTTTCTCTCCTATGTTCTTTGCAGTGACCAGCGCCTCGCCCACCAGCATCGCGTCCACGCCGATAGCTGCCAGGCGCGCTACATCCTCCGGCGTGTGGATGCCGCTTTCGGCGACGACAACCACACCGGCAGGGATGCATGGGCGCAGCGCAGCGGTCGTATCGAGTGTGACGTGGAACGTCCGTAGGTCGCGGTTGTTCACGCCGATGAGGTGTGGACGTAGCGACAGCGCGCGTTCCAGTTCCGCCGCGTTGTGGACTTCGACCAGAGCCGTCATCCCCAGTTCGTAGATCAGCGTGTGAAGTGCATAGAGGTGTGTGTCGTCGAGAGCGGCCACGATAAGCAGCACGGCATCGGCACCAGCCGCGCGAGCCTCGTAGATCTGGTACGCATCCACGACGAAGTCTTTGCGCAATACGGGAATGTCCGCGGCCTTACGCACGGCGCGCAGATCGTCCAGACTGCCCTGGAAGAAGCGCGCATCGGTGAGTACGCTGATCGCCGAAGCCCCGTTGGCTGCGTAAGTGCGCGCTAACCCCACCGGATCGAAATCCGGGCAGAGCAGGCCCTTGCTTGGCGATGCTTTCTTCACCTCCGCGATCAGGCTTACGCCCGGTGCGCGCAGCGCTGCCAGGAAGTCGCGCGGGAGTGGGGGAGACTCGGCTTCGGCCTTCCAGGTAACCAGTGGTTTGGCCTGCTTTTGCAAAGCAACTTCTTCACGCTTGTGCGCGATGATCTTATCCAGGATGGTGCCGTGATGCATGTGCGTTATTCCGGCACGATGAAGCCGATTTTGCGCTTGACTTCGCGAATTTTGGGATCGGCGACGGCATGCGCGCGTTCTGCGCCCATTGCCAGCAGCCGGTCTAGTTCCGCGGGATCGGCGATGAAGGTGAGGTATCGCTCGCGGATAGGGCGCAATGCCTCGATCACCACCTCAGCAACTTCTTGCTTGAGGTGGCCGTAGCCTTTGCCCGCGAAGTGTGCTTCGATAGCGTCTCGTTGTTCCCCGGTGAGTAGCTCGTAGATTTCGAGTAGATTGTTCACCCCGGCCTTTTCCGGCGCATCGCTGAACACAATCTCGCGGCCCGGATCGGTGACGGCCCGTTTGATAACGTAGCGGATTTCGTCCGGCCCATCGGCCAGACGGACAGCATGCAACCGGACGTCCGATTTGCTCTTACTCATTTTGCTGGTCGGATCGTCCAGTGCCTTGATGCGCGCACCGACTTTGGGAATGACCGGTTCCGGCACGACAAACGTTTCGCCGTAGAGATTGTTGAAGCGCTGCGCGATATCACGCGTGAGTTCGACGTGCTGTTTCTGATCCTCGCCCACCGGGACTTCGTCCGAATCGTAGAGCAAAATGTCGGCAGCCTGGAGAACCGGGTAGTCGAGCAACCCTGTGCTGACGCTTTCCTGCTGCTGCGACTTGATCTTGTATTGGGTCATCCGTCCCAGCCAGCCGACCGGCGTGACGCAGTTGAGAATCCAGCAACCCTCGGCGTGGGCCGCGACATGACTCTGGATGAAGAGTGTGCATTTCTGTGGATCGAGACCGCAAGCAATGAGGATCGCCGCCATCTCGCGGGTCCGGCGCAACAGATCTTCTGGGTCCTGCGGCACAGTGATTGTGTGAAGGTCGACGATACAGAAAAAGTTCTCTTTCTCCTCCAACCCGGCAACCCACTGACGGATCGCGCCTAGGTAGTTACCCAGGGTAAACGCGCCGGACGGCTGGATGCCGGAAAAGACACGAATCTTTTTGTCAGGCAATGGTGTCGTCATAGGCTCTCCCTTAGCTGTGGGTTCAGGATACGCTCTAGCGCGTATCCCACCAACGCAAATGCAAACCCGGTCACAAATAAGATGATCACGGGTTGTAGCACCAGATGATAGGTTTCGCCGGTCAGATTGGTTGAGAGAGCTAGTTGTACCAACTTCCCCCAGGTGGGGAGTTCTGGGTCGCTCAAGCCGAGAAAGGCCAGCGCAGATTCCAGGTATACATAACTGGGAACGAGAATGACCAGTTGAGGAATCATCACGGGTGCGACGCGGGGAAACAAGTATCTGAAGATGATGCGCCAATCGGTTGTGCCATACGCCCGGGCCGCTTCTACGTAAGATGCTTGTTTTGTTTGTAGGAAGATGGCCCGGTAATTCTTGAGATTGCTCCCAAAAATATTCAATAACACAACCACCCCGAGTATAACCCAGAAACTCTTGGAGTAGAGCGTGAAAATCATCAGGCTGACGGGCAGGAAGGGCAGCACCATGTTCACCTCGGTGATACGCTGTAATAGTTCGTCCAGCCAGCCACCGAACCAGGCGCCCATCGCTGCCAGAAGCATTGTGCAGCATGTGGCGCCGATGGCGGCAAGTAACCCGAAAGCGAGCGCCACTGCCGTCCCCCAGAGTATGGCAACCGTCAGGTCGCGCCGACGGGCATCCGTTCCTGCCAGGCCGTAGACTTGCCCATAGACAACGAACTCCGCATCTAGCCCCATTGGTTCCTCGAACATCAATCCGCTGACGCGTAGCTCATAGTGACCTTTCAGGGGCGTAAGCTCATCCGTGGTGGGATCGGCGAACAAGGCCTCTTCGGGCGCGACGCCATCGAGCCGCCGGAGTAAGCGCTCGTCGTAGGCGAAACGGTAAGCCTCCTCGTTCCGCACCGACAGATCTCCCAGCCGGATCTCGCGTCCATCGGGCGTATACCAGCTTAGGGAGATAAATGGTAGACGCTCAACGGGTTGCGTGTACAAATAGACGGTCAACTCTTTCGGGAAGCGATCATACGTATACTCAAAAGGGAAGCTGAGCGTAATGTCGGTCATTTCGTCGGAGATAACCGTGACCTCGCGCTTGATGGGATCTGAACGACTATCGAAAGTCAGGGTCGGCGGTAGGCTGTCCCGGGTGAAGAAATCGAACCAGATGGGTTGTGCATTTTTGGGTTGCAGATGCACGGTCTGTTGGTCACCGCGCCACCGCGCCACCGCCTCTGGGTAAGGAATGGCTATTACAGCATATATAGCGACGCCGATCAGAAAGGCGATGATACTCAATCCGATCAGTGCTGAGGGATAATGCACGATTTCGCGTGTGAACTCACGCGCTGCATGTCCTAGGTTCTGTATGATCTTGCGGAAAGCATTGCCCACATTGCGCACCAGCGCGCCAAAGCTCGGTAGATGCCACGGTTGCCGGAAGAGGGTTGGCCAGCGCAGTACGCGATGAGACATTTTGACCCTCAAATGCGCCTCTCCACCGATCCGCACGCGCGGATCCACCAGTGCATAGGCAATGTCCAGGATGAAGATCGTCAGCGCCAACAAATAAGCAAAGACCACGACCAGGCCCAGGATCGTCGGTGTATCGTACCTGGCGAGTGCGAGGATGAACAACTGACCGATGCCTTCGACTTGGAAAAAGTGCTCCAGTATGATCACTTCCTGCCACAAGCTGACCAGGAGCAGCGCAAAATTGGTCAAGACGGCAGGCAACGTTGGGCGCAGGATATACTGCTTTT
Source organism: Anaerolineae bacterium (assembly GCA_046260035.1). Taxonomy (GTDB): domain Bacteria; phylum Chloroflexota; class Anaerolineae; order B4-G1; family SLSP01; genus DSWT01. Next base: position 3,526 of record JBJYXQ010000008.1, on the reverse strand, counting down.
CGAGCATTCGCCATCGCAGACCTTTAGCTTTGGCCAGGGTCACATAGTCTTCGTCGTAATGCAGCAGGAAAAAAATCCGCCAAGTGAATACGCTCTGGATGAACTTGCTCAAGAAAATGGAGAGTGCGGGCAGCAGCATGTGACGCATCACAAGGCCGACATAGGACCACTTGAATTCCGTTGGCCATTCGTTCAGGCGCGCGGTGACGAAGCGCAATCCCGGAATTTGAATGGCAATCACAGTTAAGAGCATACCATAGACCCACGCCGGTGCCGAGGAGAGGGGGGTGAGAGCGATGATGAGACGATCTATCCAACTGCCTCGGACATGGGTCAGCGCCAACGCGACTGCGATGCTGATGAAGAACAGCATCAGATTGGCCACGCCAAAGAGCAGCAGCGTGCGTGGCAAGCGATCCAGGATGTAGGCGTATACCTCTTGGGTATAATGCCCGGAGTATAAGGTGCGCTGCATCCTGGCTTTGCCCCAGTTGAGGGTGAGGGCACGCCAAACCCAGCGCGCCGTGCGTAGGAGGAAGGGTTGGTCCATGCCTTGCGCCTCTAAAACGGCATTCACTCTCTCTTCCAGGAGTTGCGCCCGTTGTTCAGGTGACAGAGACCGCGCATACTCGTCATCCTTCATAGCCAAACCCAGGGCAAACGTGGTGTCGGCTTCGACGACTTCATCGACGTAGCCGCCCATATTGGCGACGATGGTGGTCAAAAAGACGCTGACGACGACCATACAGAGTAGCGTTACCAGACGAACGAAGATGTATATCGGCAAGCGTGTGCGAGCTCTCTTTTGTGCTTCTGTGTGGTCTAGCATGTGAGTTCCTATGGTTTCCGCGCTGTCAGGGTGAAAGTCCACGGCAGCTTCCCTGCATACTGCGGGTAATGATACCAGCGCTCGACGCAGGGTTCCATACCGGAGAACTGTTTGTAGAACAAGCGGTCATACTCGTTGAACGATTCCAGGCGTAGCCCGGCCTTGAGCAACGCGTTGAGGATGTCACTGAGTGACCACGTCCATTCATAGGTGGGGTGCTGTGGGATGTACGATGCATCGGCATAGTCGGGCCAGGCATCGTCCCAGTAGGTTGGATCTGTCGTGGAAAAATAGGAGTACAATGGCTTCAACTCGCCTGATTCCATTTCTTCAAAGCTATTCCACATAGGATGGGTTTCCATAATGTAGAACAACCCACCCGGTTTGAGGAAGTGTGCGACGATACACGCCCATTCATCCAGGTTGCGCAGCCAGCACAGCACGCCGCGTGAAGTGTAGACGATGTCGAACTGCTCTTCCAGGACGTTGGGCAAGTCGTAGACGCTCGCCTCGATGAACGTTGCGGGTAACTGCGTCTCATCTGCCAACTGACGCGCTGCCGCAATGGCTGGTGCCGAGAAGTCCACGCCTGTGACGATGGCCCCCTGCCTGGCCCACGAGAGTGTGTCCGTTCCGATGTGGCATTGCAGATGCAGCAGCGTTTTGCCGGTCACGTCGCCGACCTCGCGTAGCTCGATCTCATCCAGGGCGATGCCGCCGGCTTTGAGTATTGCGACTTCCTCGTAGGCTTCGACGTGGATAGGCGTGACTTCATCCCAATGGGCCTGATTCGTTTGTTCGGCTGGCGTTAAGGTGTTTTCCATGTTGTCCCCTGCGACGTACCATTATGGCCTAAAGGCCGGGGATAAAGGATTTTTGTAGCGGGGCAAAGCCCCGCTACAAAAATCCACCTAAAAAATCCGCTTTAGCGGCAAAACAACACACGCGTACCTCTTGACCCGCGAGAATGATAGGGTCCTGAGGACGCATTTATTATACTTGTACGTTATGGAGAACACAACTCAACGCCAGACCAGCGGCTGCTTGTGTCACACTCTCTCCAAAAACACAATGGTATGCGTCGCCATTTCCTGCCGTTTGAACTCACGATAGCCAAGCTTATGGTAAAGGTGCAACGCCTCCTCGCTCTTGTGACCCGTGAACAGTTCGAAACGCCGCGCCGCGCTGAAGTGCTTTTCAAGGGTCTGCATCAGTCGCGTGCCGATGCCTTGCCCTTGCACTTCGGGGTGGACGATCAGCCGCCCGATGTAGCACGTTCCGTTTTTCACGTAGCCACGCACCGAGCCGACGATGCGCTCTCCGGACATGGCTTTGAAGAAGGCCATACGCGCAAAATCCGCCTGGATTTCCTCCAGGGTCTGATGTAGCGGCGGCAGGCTGAAATCGTTGTAGCGCTCTGCCTCGCTTCGGTAGGCCAGTTTTTGCAAGGCCAGGATAGTTTCCAAATCTGCCTCTGTCGCTGGTATGATGGCCATGTTCTGTCGATTGTGATTTAGTTTGTCATCCGCTGACTGCATGCCACCAATCCTTCGAGTTTGCGCAATGCTTCCCCACTGTCCAGGCTTTCCGTTGCCTTGGCGACGCCGTCCGCCAGATCGCTCGCCACGCCACCGACGTGCAGGGCTGCCGCCGCGTTGAGCAGCGTCACGTCGCGCTTGGGACCGCGGTCTTCGCCCGTGAGGATGGCGTGGGTGATGGTGGCATTTGTCGCCGGATCGCCACCGCGCAAGTCGTCGGGATTGGCGCGTTCGAAGCCCAGGTAACGCGGGTCGAGCATCTGCGTGACCACCGCCCCGTTCCCTGGCGCGACGCCGAAGACGCTGATGCGGTTTGGCCCGGTCGTCGTCAGCTCGTCTAGACCGCCGTCCCCGTGGACGACGTAGGCTGCCCGCGAGCCAAGGGCCTGAAGCACGCTGGCCAGGACTTCGGTAAGCGCACCGTCGTAAACACCGAGGACTTGTGCCTGTGCGCCTGCCGGGTTGGTGAGTGGCCCCAGGATATTGAAGATCGTGCGCACACCCAACTCACGGCGCGGGCCGATGGCGTACTTCATCGCCGGGTGCAGCTTGGGCGCGAAGAGGAAGCCGATGCCGACTTCGTCGATGCACTGCGCGACTTGTTCCGGTGTCAGATCGAGGTTGACGCCAAGGGCTGCCAGAACGTCGGCGCTGCCCGATTGGCTGCTCACGCTGCGGTTGCCGTGCTTGGCGATGGACAGCCCGGCGCCCGCGGCCACGAACGCCGCCGTTGTGGAGATATTGAACGTGCCGGAGCGGTCGCCGCCGGTGCCGCACGTATCCACCAGGTTTACCTGTTGTGGCGTCACCTTGACGGCGGCCCGCCGCATCGCCCGCGCGCAGCCGCTGATTTCCTCCACCGTCTCGCCTTTGACGCGTAGCGCGATGAGGAGTCCGGCAATCTGGGCTGGCGTTGCCTCACCTGCCATCACCTGAGCCATGACACCTTCAGCTTGTTCCATAGACAAAGATTGTCCCTCTAAAAGTTGACTAATAGCTTCGCAGATCATTTTATCCTCCTGTAAACAATTCGTTCTATAGACAATTCATTGTGCATCACGCGCCACGCATCGCGCGCTACGTCTTATGCACCCATTCCCAAGAAATTACTCAAAATCGTCTTTCCGTGCTCCGTCAAAATACTCTCCGGGTGGAATTG
>JBJYXQ010000007.1:0-3244 GCA_046260035.1 Anaerolineae bacterium | reverse complement strand
TTGACGTACAGATCGAAGAATTCCAAGGAATGTCGCATCGCCATGCTGAAGTTACTGGAAATGTTGTGATTGTCACCTTGGTAGATGTACAACTCACTCGTCACGCCTTCTTCCTGCAATTGCGCATACAGGTCCTCGGAGTATTCAACGGGCACCGACGTATCACCCGTGGCGTGGTGCAGTTGCAGCGGGCCGGATAGCTCGGTCAGATGCGCCCACGGGTCGATGGAAGCCCAGAACACAGGATTTTCCTCCGGCGTCCCGTAGACGTCCAGCAGGCTGCCCCAGCGGCGCGACCAACGCGTGGCATCGGGCGTGGGCGTGCCGGCGCCCACCGCCTCAGGTGTGTCAAAACGACGCCGCCAACGTTCCATCAACTCAGGATAGTCGGCGACCACACCCGCCCAGATCACGCCAGCTTTGATGTCATCACTGACCACCATCGCACGCAGGGTGATCGTGCCGCCCATCGAGTGCCCCCACATCCCTACGCGGTCGGGATCGGCCTCCGGCAAGCGCTGTGCCGACGCCATCGCGTTGAGCACGTCCACCGTGTATGCTGGGGTGGTGTAAGAGTTAGCCGGCTCGCCCTCCGAGTTGCCATGCCCGCGATAGTCCGGGCGGATGACGATGTAGCCACTGCGCGCGAAACCGTCCACGTAAGCCACGTAACGCTCAGTAGTGCGGTACTGGTCGGGCGGAATGTAGCCGTGGTTGAAGACGATGATTGGCCAGCCGCTTTCCGGCTTTTCGCCGCGCGGAATTGTGAGCAGCGCGTAGATCTTCAAGCCCTCGGACAAATACGAGACAACGTAGCGGTCGTAGTTGGCGCCCCGGTCAAGCGTCTGCTCGATGACGAGTTCACTGCCGGGATAGGATTGCTCGCGCATCACGTCGATCATCAATGGGTGTGTGGGTGTAGGCGTTGGAGTCGGTGTGGCGGTGGCAGTCGACGTTGGGGTGATGGTCGGTGTCGGTGTGGATGTAGGCTTATGCGTAGGTGTCGCGGTAGACGTAGCCGCGGGGGCGCGTGTGCCTGTTGGGACTGGCGTGAAAGTCGGGGCAAGCGTGGTTTCGGACGCGGCACATGCCGTCCACAGCAATGTCCCCAAAATCAACAACAGGATTAGCGCATACGCGCGTGAAGGTAATTCCGTCTGCGTGGATATCATGATATTGACCTCCCTATACGCCAACAGTATAGTCCAAAGTTATAGCACGACGCAGCAGAACCACAATTTCCCAAAATCGGGTATAATAAGTGTTTCGTGTAACGAACAAATGGTTCGTGACCATTCTAGGGTCAAGCGTGCGACTTGGCTCACTACAGTCAAGGAGTACGTGTTACAATGAGTTTCAATCAGTTTTCTCTCGACCCGCGCATTCTCGCGGGCGTCAAGGCGATGGAGTATACCACGCCTACCCCGATTCAGGAGCAGGCCATCCCTGTTGTCCTAAAGGGGCGCGATGTTTTAGGCATCGCGCAAACCGGCACCGGTAAAACCGCTGCCTTTGTCCTCCCCATCTTGCAGCGTTTGCTACGCGGTAACCGGCGGCAGGTGCGCGTCTTGATCGTGGCCCCTACCCGCGAACTTGCCGAACAGACCCACGAAGCCAACATCGAACTGGGCAAACGCACCGGAATCCATAGTGTCTCGATCTACGGCGGGGTGAGCAAGAACCCGCAGATAGCGGCCTTGCAACGCGGCGTGGAAATCGTCGTCGCCTGCCCGGGACGCTTGCTCGACTTGCACAACGAGGGGTACATCGACCTCTCGCACGTCGAAGTCCTGGTGCTGGACGAGGCCGACCGGATGTGCGATATGGGCTTCTTGCCCGATATTCGCCGCATCCTCAAACTCGTGCCCGCCCGACAGCAAACGCTGTTCTTCTCCGCCACAATGCCGGATGAAATCCGCGAGCTGGCGGACACCATCCTCAAAAATCCGGTCACGGTACAGATCGGTGAGATTGCCCCGGCAGAAAGCGTGTCTCACGCGCTCTATCCCGTGCCGCGCACACTCAAAAAGAACCTGTTGATCGCGATGCTCGAACAAACGGCAACGGGGCGCGTGCTCGTCTTCACCCGCACCAAACACCGCGCGCGCAACCTGGCTCGCGATCTGCTAAAGCGTAAATATCGCGTCGCTGCCTTGCAGGGCAACATGTCGCAGAACCAGCGCCAGAACGCCCTCAACGGCTTCCGCGACGGCAAATACGACATCCTGGTCGCTACCGATGTGGCCGCGCGCGGCATCGACGTGACCGACATCACGCACGTCATCAACTTCGACATGCCAGACACGGTGGACGCCTACACGCACCGCATCGGGCGCACGGGCCGCGTGGATCAGAGCGGCGACGCCTTCACCTTCACCGAACCGGATGACGAAGCAATGGTGCGCAGCATCGAGAAGCTGTTAGGCCAACGAATCGAGCGGCGGCAGCTATCCGATTTTGACTACGGGGACTTCAAACCTGGAAATCAAGGGCAGCAGCAACCACGACAAGCGCCGGCACGCCAGCAACATCGGCAAGGACGAAACAGCGCCTCGCGTAGGCAGGGGCATCGTCCGGCGAAAGCATCACAGCAACCACAGCGCAACCGCCAAGCCTCATCAAGTCACTAGCTTTTCGTAACGACTAACAAACAAGCCAACGCTCCCGGAAATTGATTCCGGGAGCGTTGATCTTTTATGTGCCGATCCCGAGTTCTCGAAATTTCCACGTTACAGCACGCCAACAAAGAGTTTGCCAAGAGTAAAGGTGTACGCTGTAGACATCGTTCAATTCGCAAAGGAGGGTTACGATGATCGTAGACCGCAGGACGTACAATATCAAATTGGGGCACATGCAGGAAGCCATTGAACTGCTCAAGTTTGAGATCAACGCGGTAATCGAGCAAGGCATTTCGCTCCCCTACCGCATCCATATCTCCCGCTTCGGGCGATTTGACCAGCTAGCCACTGAGTATGAATTCGAGAACCTGGCAGCGCAGGAAAAGTTCTGGACGGAATGGCAGCCTAAGAATCCCGAATTCATAGACAAATGGTTTGGGCTAATGCAAGGCGAAATCCAGATGGAGATCTGGGATCTCGTAGAATCAGGATAACTTAGCCGATCCGCGCGCAAATAGCGGCTGTAGTATCAGGCGCGAGGTGGAGCGCACAGGGAAGCCAGGGTTCGACCTCACGCCATCCATTGTGAGACGAAAGGAGTCAAACGATGATCGTAGAACGCCGGA
>JBJYXQ010000006.1:0-2939 GCA_046260035.1 Anaerolineae bacterium | reverse complement strand
TGTCCGATAACTTGCGTTTGCCGAGGAACTTCGCTAGCTTCACCCGCTGCGCTTCGCCGCCGGAGAGCGTCGGTGAGGGTTGGCCCAGGTGCAGATACCGCAGGCCGATGTCACGCAGCGCGCTCAAGATGCGGCGCACCGCCCGGCGTTGGCGCCCGGTGAGGCGGGGATCGCGCAAGAGCAGTTTCGCCACCTCACCGATACTCAGCTCGTACAGGTCGGCGATGGAAAGGTGCCGCTCGCCAAATTGCACTTTCGCAGCTAAAACTTCGTCGGAGAAGCGCTTTCCGTCACAGTCGGCGCATGGAATCCAGGTGGAGGGCAGGTAGCGCATTCGCACTTCCACCGCGCCGAGGCCTTTGCAGGTTGGGCACGCACCCTCTGGCCGGTTGAAGGAGAAGTGCGAGGGCGAGAGCCCGGTTTGCTCGGCCCAGAAATCGCGGATCGTGTTGGCCAGCTTGGTGTAGGTGGCCGGATTGGAGCGGGGATTGCGCCCGATGGGGCTTTGATCCACCAGTACCGGCTGCGGCAACAATAAGGCGTCCTCTGTGGAAGGTGAAAGCGCAAACTCGCGACAGCCGATTGCCTTTCCCTCGGACAGAGACGGCGTCAGCACTTCTTCGACAAACGTGCTCTTGCCGGAGCCGGAGACACCTGTGATCACGTTGAGTCGTCCCAGCGCGATGGGAATGTCGATGTCCTGCAGGTTACGCACATGCGCACCGTGTAGCCACAAGAACTGCTCCGGTGCAGGGCGCGCTTCGGGCACCTGCACCCGCTCGCGCAGGCTGAAGTAGCGCCCGGTGTGTGTGTCGACCTGCCAGAGTTCCGCCGGTGTGCCCGTGAAGACAACCTCACCGCCCTTGTTGCCTGCGCCGGGGCCGAGGTCAATGGCGTGATCGGCGGCTGCCGCGGCCACACGATCGTGCTCGACGAAGACGACCGGCCCTGGTAGGTCGCGGAACGCCGCGAGCAGCCGCGCTACGTCGGCGGGGTGCTGGCCCACGGTCGGCTCGTCGAGGACGTGTAGCATGTCTTCTAGGCGGCTGGTGAGGATGACCGCCAGACGCGCACGCTGCGACTCGCCACGGGAGAGGGTAGGGGCGGGGCGGTCCAGGGACAGGTAGCCCAATCCTACACGGTCGAGTGCTTCCAGGCGTCTGACGATTTCGATCTGCAATCGCTCGGCGGAGGCGGGCAAGTCGGCTTCAGCAAACAATGCCCGCGCATCCTCGACAGAAAGCGCCAACAGGTCGGGCAAGCGCAGGCCGTTCCAGCGGGTTGCGGCTGCTTCGGGATGGAGGCCGGTGTTGTCGCATATTTCACACCCTTCGCCCTGGCAATGCGGGCACGGCGTGTGAAAATAAGTCGGCTCCAGGGTGGAAAACCAGGTTCCGCACTCGGCGCATACCGGCGCGCGTGCGAGCATCCGGCGGGACGCCGCAGTTTCTATGCCGATTGCGTCCACGCCCAAGGCCCAAGCGCGCTGTACAGCCTCCCGCGTCTGAATCGGTGAGATGGGTTCATCCCAATGGGCGATTTCGATCTCTAGGCGATGTGACGCGGCGGGATCAAGCGGTTGTCCGTCCCAGCGTTTTCCATCAATGCGCAGGGCATCCGGGCTGAATTCGTCGGTCAACAGGTGCAGCAGGGTGCGGTGGCTGCCGTATACGCCGCGCAGCAGCGGCGCGAAGAGCGCGAGCGGTTCGTGTTTGCTTAATGCCGCGACACGCGCAACGATCTCATCTTCGGTGAGCACGGTGAGGCTTGCACCACAGCGCGCGCAGCGACGTTCGCCAAAGCGGGCGTAGAGCAGGCGCAGGAAGGGATGCAAACCGCAGGCTGTTGCCAGCGTTGAGCTGGGATTGCGATTGAGCAAGTTTTGCCCGACAGCCACCGCCGGCCCCACGCCGGTCAGTGATTCGACGTGAGCTGGAGCCAGTCTCAGCCCGCCTCCGACGTTGAAGACCTCCAGAAATCGGCGGCGTGCTTCGTGGTAGAGCGTGTCGAACACGAGCGAGGTTTTGCCTGAGCCGGACACACCGGTGACGACGGTCAGCCCGCCGCCAATCTCGACATCAACGCTTTTAAGATTGTGTTCACGCGCACCTGTAATGCGGATGCGGGTGCTTGGCCTTGCTTGCGGGGGTGTGTTGTGTGTTGTCATCGGTTCAATTCTAGGGGGAATATATGTCATAACTTGTCATCAATACCACTCCACTTGGGGCAGTGGTACTTCGGAATTGACGCTTGTATGCGTCAATCAAAGTCAACGCGGCGTGTCCGAAAGAACACGCCGCGTTATATGTGCGTTGCAGTAAGGGAATTAGCTCAATACCCACGTGACTATAGTGACCATCGTCAGCAGAGACAGCACAAGCAAGATAAGGCTTATGAGCCAGATCCCCAGTAGACCCGTAATCAGTGCCAAAAGCGTGAACGGCCCGAGGGCGAGCGCGAGATAATCGACCGTGCGCAGGTCCTTACCTTGAGCTACCGTCCCGCGACGCCAGAGGACAGTGCCTATCACCATCAGTAAGAGGCTGTCCGCGACGATAAAGACGGTGATCTGGATTCCGGTGCCAAAGGGTAAGTTAGCCACAAGCACGCCGCAGCTACCACTGCGCGATGGAAGTGACCCGCTGCGTAGAGTCTCGATATGAGCAAGAATGAACCGTCCCCAGGCGGCATCTTCGGGCGAGATTGACCACTCGAGGGTGCGTTTCTCGCCGGGCTCGAGGTCGAAGCGTGTGCGCTCCTCCCGCATCAAAATGACGAAACCGTGGCTGATATTTGTATCAACGGTGCGTCGAGCTGCATACTCCGTCGGATTGCTGAAGGTTGCCCTGATCGTTCCTGTCTCTTGCTTGTTCAGCAGAATGGGGCATCTCAGGCTCCCGAGTCTGGATGCCTTTGAATCGGTGGGGCGATCAAACAGA
>JBJYXQ010000005.1:3601-4817 GCA_046260035.1 Anaerolineae bacterium | reverse complement strand
ATCGTCGAAGCGCAACGCGCGCTGCAGCAGCTACCCCATGATAGAACATTGTCCTTGGATGAAAAAATCCGCCAGGCTTTGACGATGCTTGGCCGGTAAAGTAGTCGCCAGTTTTTAGTTCATTAGTCCTTAGTCGGATATCTTGGCAATGGATTGTTCCCCGAAGATATAGGCTCGTAATGCGTAGGTTTTGGCAAGGTGGTGCGCAGCTTCGTCGTGTGTGTCGCGTTGGGTGTACCTTGCTATTGTTGGCATGCGTTGGTTCCTTCACGTTGACGGCTTGTTTCCCCCCCGCTTTACCTCATGTAATCAAGATTGGTCTGGTCGCGCCATTCGAAGGGCGCTATCGCTACGTTGGTTACGACGCGATCTATGCAGCGCGACTGGCGGTGCGCGAGATCAATGCGGCGGGCGGCGCCGGCGGATGGTCGCTGGAACTCGTCGCCTACGATGATCGCGCCGACTCGGAGTTGGCTGATACGACGGCGCGCAACCTCGTCATTGATCCCGACGTCGTGGCGGTGATCGGGCATTACCGGCAGGCCAGCACGGATGCCGCCAGTGCCGTCTACGCTGAGGCGAAGTTACCGTTGCTCGCCGTTGGGGCGTGGCTGACGCCAGTTGGCACGCCAACTGGCGCGCCGACTATGGGCGAATCTTCGCGTGCTCCAATTTGGCATATGTTGCCACCGCCTGAGCAGGTGGCAACCGCGATGGTTGCGGCGGCGGACCTGTCTTCCCTTACCTCCCCCCCCGCGGGGAGGATTGAGGGGGGGGAGGTCTGGGGCAATGGACCGTTGTCTCGTGCTTTAGATGCTGCCTTGCAAATTTCCCTCGCTTCTCAAAGCGTGAATTCCTCTGCCATAATCTTCAGTACGCTATCGCCCCTGGAATCGGCGACGCGCTTGGTCGAAGCGCGCGCATCGGGGTGGATCGGGCCGTTCATCGGTGGGTGGGATATCGCCGCGCCAGATTTTATGGCTGTAGCGGGTACCGTGGGTGAGGGAGCACTGTTCGTCACACCGTATCCTCTGCCGCACGACCTCCCTGGCTTGGAAACGTGGGACGCGGCCTACCGTGCCGTCGGACCGCATGTGCCCGATCCGGGCATCTATGCGCTGCCCACTTACGAAGCGGTCTACGCGCTCGCCGACGTTATTGCGGCGGCAGTCGAGTCCGGCGAGCGACCTTCGCGCGCGAGCGTGGCGGTGGCGTT
>JBJYXQ010000005.1:0-3501 GCA_046260035.1 Anaerolineae bacterium | reverse complement strand
TCCTCTCGATTGTGCTTTCGCTCGTCGCGACGGGCCTCATTGCGTTTCGTGCGTCGCGCTCGGTGTGGCTGGGGTGTGCAGGCCTTGCTGTATTGACGCTGTCGAAAGCCTCCATCGATTACGCGACCTCTGGTCTGGAAAATCCTCTGGCACATCTGCTCCTAGTCATTTTCCTTTTGGCTTATCTCAATGCGGAACGGAATTGCCCTCCTTCTGTCCCCCCCAGTGGGGGGGATGAAAGGGGGGGGACAAAGCCGCTCTTCTGGCTTGCATTTCTGGCTGCACTCGGCATGGTCAATCGCGCGGATATGCTGTTGCTCTACGCGCCGGTCATCCTATATATGCTGATCAAAGCGCGAAGCGTGAAGGCTGTTGGTGTCGTGGCGCTTGGGTTCCTGCCGTTCGTCCTTTGGGAGCTGTTCTCGCTTTTTTACTACGGGTTCCCGTTCCCCAACACAGCGTATGCCAAGCTGACCTCAGCGCTGATCAGCCGCCAGGATTTGATGATCGAGGGGCTGCATTACCTGCAAAACTCGCTGCGCGCCGACACGATCACGTTGCTGGTGACCGCTTTGGGTATGCTTGTCCCGTTTCTTACCCGAGAATGGCGCAAGCTGCCCATCGTCGCGGGAATGGCGCTGTATCTGCTGTACGTGGTCTACGTCGGTGGAGATTTTATGAGCGGGCGCTTTTTCACCGTGACGTTGTTCGCTGCTGTTGTACTCCTGGTGAGCAGTCCAAAGCTGGCTGAGAAGAGAACGCTTCAGGCGATAATGCTGGCGGGCGTTGTGCTGGTAGGCTTGAGTGCGCCATTCTCGCCGGTGCGCGCGAGCGGCGAAGTCGGCGCGCGTACCGGTACAGAATCGGGATGGCTTTACGGGCGTACCATCACGGATGAACGTGCCAACTACTACCGTAACACCGGCCTGTTGCGCGCTTTTCGGCAGTCTGATCCTTTGCCTGATCACGATTGGGCGTTGGAGGGACGCGCGGCACGCGAAGTTGCTCCGTCGGTGGTGGAGAAAGGCTCGGTAGGCTTCTACGGTTACTTCGCCGGTCCGCAGGTTTACGTCGTTGATCTGCTTGGACTGGGCAATCCTCTGCTGGCGCGATTGCCGCCGGCCGATCCTGATTGGCGCATCGGCCACTTTGGGCGTTTGATGCCGGACGGTTATTGGGAGACACTCGAAACGGGCGAGAATCGCATTGTTGATCCGAACCTGGCGTTGTACTACGACAAGCTGACGCTGGTCATTCGCGGCGATCTGTTCGACGCCAACCGGCTGCGCGCAATCTGGCAGATCAATGTTGGCGCTTACGATGGCTATCTGGATGCCTACGCTTATTTCCGCGGCGCAACGTTTGTTCGCCAGTTCAACGTGACTAATCCCTCGGAACGTCCGTATGTCTTTACTTACGTCTGGAATAATGCCGCGGGCGAAATCTACCTGTTGGACGATGCTTCATCACAGGGCGATTCGTACGCGATCACGTGGCACATCACGCGCGATGGCGTGCACTTTGATGGTCCATCCGTGCGGAAAGTCTCATCCATCGGCCCGCTCTCCGACGCCGAAACGTTGAACGTGGGCGTTCTCTTTAGTCCTACGGCCGATTTGACTACGCAAGATATGTACGAGTTTCGCTTCTGGTTCTATGTTGCGGACGATGGGCAGTTGACCGTTATCTTGCCTGGCAAAGGTTTCCACAATGCCGAAGCGCCGCAGGGCTATTGGTTTCACGAGGATTTTGATGCCGTGATGCACCTCATCCCGGAATAGGGCCGAATATTTTCTTGCTCTTCTTTTGCTTTCAAGTATACTGGACGACAGATTACAACTAGAGGTGAGGACATGCGCTTTCCACGTGCTGCAGGTATTTTGCTTCACCCTACCTCGCTACCCGGTGGGTATGGCATCGGCGAGTTGGGCAAATCAGCTTATCGGTTCGTCGATTTTCTAGTCGAAAGCGGGCAGGCGTTATGGCAAATTCTGCCGCTCGGCCCTACGGGATATGGCGACTCCCCGTATGCGTGCTTCTCGGCTTTTGCCGGCAATCCGTTGCTCATCGATCTGGCATGGCTGGCATCTGAGGGCGACGTCAATCCTGCGGACCTGGAACAAGCCCGTCGTTTCCCCACGAATTGTGTCGATTTCGGGCCGGTGATCTCCTTCAAGACAGCGATTCTGCAGCGCGCGGCGCGGACCTTCCGCCAGCAGGCGCAGGGCGAACGGCGTGCCGCCTTCGACGAATTCTGCGCCGATAACGCCGAGTGGTTGGAGGATTATGCGCTTTTCATCGCGCTTAAGGATGCGCACGGCGGCGCTGTGTGGAATACCTGGGAACCGGAATTGGCTTTCCGTGAACCCGAGGCATTGGCAGAATGGCGTGAACGCCTGGATGAGGCGATCTTCGCGCAGCGCTATTTCCAGTACCAGTTCTTCCGCCAGTGGGAGGCCGTGAAGAAATATGCCAACGACAACGGCATCAGCATTGTCGGGGACATCCCAATTTTCGTGGCCTACGACAGTGCCGACGTGTGGGCGAACCCAGAGTTGTTCTTCCTGGATGAGGATTTGCTGCCGACCGTGGTCGCGGGTGTACCGCCGGACTACTTCAGCGCGACAGGGCAACTATGGGGCAATCCGCTCTATCGTTGGGACGTACTACAAGATCAGGCATACGCCTGGTGGATCGCCCGTATTCGCCAGACCTTCCGCACCGTCGATATCCTGCGCCTCGATCACTTCCGCGGGTTTGCCGCGTACTGGGCCGTTCCTGCCGGAGAACCGACCGCCATCAACGGCGAGTGGGTCGATGGGCCGGGCGCTGCGTTGTTCAAGGCCTTGCGTGACGCTTTGGGCGAGTTGCCCATCATTGCCGAGGACCTGGGACGTATCACGCCGGATGTCGAAGAATTGCGCGATCAATTTAAATTCCCCGGTATGAACATTCTGCAGTTCGCCTTCGCCAGCACCGCCGAGAATCCCTATTTGCCTCACAACCTGCGGTACAATTCGGTGATCTACACCGGCACACACGACAACGAAACCACGGTGGGATGGTACGCGAGCCGCGAGAAAGAAGAATTGGACCGGCTGCACCGTTATCTCGGCCCACTGGCCGAGCCACTCCATTGGACTCTGATTCGCATGGCGTATCGCTCAGTCTCCGACATGGCGGTCATCCCTTTGCAGGATGTCCTCGGTTTGGGCAATGAGGCACGGATGAACACCCCCGGTAAATTCGGCGGAAACTGGGCGTGGCGTTTCCAAGAGGGTGATTTGCTGCCCGAATACAGCGCCAAACTGCGCGAGATGGCGAAGACGTACGGGCGCACGACCCTTGATGAGTCAGAGGCAGGGCGGCCCGATTGGATGTAGGGCGAGTTGTCAGCTTGCTCTACGGCATTTCCCCACGATACAGCCAGACGTAGCGCGCGTAGTGCTCGCGGATGCGCTCGACATAGGTGCGCGTCTCGGCGAAGCCGATGAGTTCCAC
>JBJYXQ010000004.1:5080-9225 GCA_046260035.1 Anaerolineae bacterium | reverse complement strand
TGCGGTAAGTTTTACAGAGATTTTGAACATCCAGAATTGCCGTCATTTTGCTCCCGCAGTCAGTATAACTGGAAATGAAAGGAATGCCAACGAAAAGGCCCTGGAGAGAAATTTCTCCAGGGCCTACGCTCAATATGCGACCGGATGTGGAGGTCACCCAATAATGTTTTAGGATTAGGTGATGACGAACAGGTCGTTCACACCTCTGCGTCAAGCTTTCTGAGCGCCCCACATGCGGCCGCATTTAGAACTTATGTTCTAATTATAGCAGCCAATGGAGCTTTGTCAATCTCAAAACTGAAGGTCTTTACGCATCCAGTAATAACTGTGACCTACAGGATAATCATCAAGCTGGCCAACGATCCGGTAGCCCATCTTCTGATAGAATCCTACTTCGTTCCCAAAACACTCTACGCGAAGTCGGGAGCAATTCTCTTCACGGGCCTTTTGCTCGATGGCCGCCATCAAGCGCCTTCCCAACCCGCGTCCACGCGCTTCTTTCTGTAGCGCCACCAGTGTAACATCCACCCAACCCCAGTAAGCCCAAAAGAGTGCACCGCCCACAACGATGCCTTGTGCGTCCGTTACCTGCAACACAAACTTTTTGGATTGCGGCACTTTCATCGCAGGATAAGCCGTCTCGTGGTATGCGTTCAGAATCCCCTGGAGAAAACGCTTGAAGGTATCGTCAGCGGGGGTTTGCCAATTAAAATTGTAGTTCTGAGCGTGCGTACTCATATACAATCTCAGACACGATTTATGTCGAATTGAGGCAAAGTAGCATAAAATGTGCGCATTGCTAACTGTCGGTGAGTCGACCGGGTATTTATCTGGCAATCGTTCTGCAAAGATTGGCCGTTAGCGGCGCCAAGCAAGACCGGTTCCTGTTGCCGGTGCCACCAGTGTTTCTTGCGAACCAGTTCCAAAGTTAAGATCAAAGTCTGGTCTTGCGAGTCCACGCATGGTTCAATAGATATCACAACCTCATCAGCATCTGGTGTAACAACTTTGTCGGCTATAATCCGATCGCCCTGATGAAGCGTCATACGGATCGGAAGGGAAGTTTGAGCAGCTAGATCCACCTCAATTCGATAAAGCCCAGCATAAGGAGAGCGGAATGCCTGGTTCAAACGCTGATTATTGTTGAGCACAATAGGTTCTTCGGCCTGATCACCCGGATATACTCCCAAGGCTACCCAACGGGAAACAGAGGCATCCCAAAAGATCGGCGCCAATTCATCTGCCGCTGCCCGAAGGTGGGCCGGCAAGGTAGGTGAGAACTCACCCCCTGTCTGATTATGGCCGAAACAGAGCATGTTTTCACATTCTTCCAGGTGATGATCCTGAACACAGTAGTCCTCCACTCGGATTTCGGCATTAGGTTTGGCACCCAGAGTTTGGTGCGGTTCCAGCAAAGTTAAACAACGTTGAGGAATGCCGCGAAACCAAGTACCAGGGAAGATCCTTCGAGCTGCTTCTTGATAATCCTCCCAAGCCATTTCACTCGGATGGTGAGGATTGGTAATACCATGAGGGCTGAAAATCGTTTTGTTAGGCGTTGTAATCAAGCAAAAACCATCAATCGCCAGAAGACGACGCATCTCGTGCATAAACTGCTCGACCGACGATACGTGCTCAATCACCTGCGAAGAGAATACAAAGTCAAACGAGGCATCTGCGAAAGGCAAATTCAAAGCATCCGCTTGAATATAACGTAAGCGAGGATGTGAGTAGGTATACCGTGCATACCGTAAAGCCACATAGCTTAAATCCACGGCAGTCACATACTGCGCACCATAGCTTGCTAGCCAGAATGCGCCATAGCCAACGCCGCACCCTATGTCAAGCACGCGCCGACCATAGCTGTAACGCAAAGCTTCCCGATAGGAAGCCATATGGCCTAGGTGCATAGCGGCATTATAGGAACGAAGACCTGGTAGATAACGCTCACCTTCGTTGGCAATCGTCTCAGCCAATTGAGCAATATTCACCACCTCTGTTTTCATTGAAGACTCACCCCAGCACCCCCTCATACCCATATTTCTCCAGCAATGCCCCTGCCTGTCTCTTCCACTCCGTGATCAACTGATCCATCAAACCACGCAGACCGTCTACCGGCCAGTCCAGAGTCTGCGAGAGGGCCTCAAAGACGCGTACGGGGAAATCGTCGGCGCGCGGAGGCTGCCAGCCGTGCGTGACTTTGAGCGCGATGGACTGCGCCCAGAAGGCCTCAGCGAACCACAACAGGTCCTCACGATGCACGTCGATACCGTATAGCGCGAGCGTGTGAGTCAGCAGGTCACCATCCAGTTCAACACCAGCACCATCCTTGCTGAAAACGACAAACGTGAAGGCGCACAGCGAGAGGGCATTTCCCAGACAGCCGAATGTCTCCCGCTTCAGCATCTCCGCGATCACTTGCTCAAAGAGTGACTGCGTTTCTGCCGGAGTAAGATCCGGCTTCAACTCACCCGGCACCTTGTAGATCTGCCCCGAATAGTGGCTGAAGAAGCGTGAGAACGGCATCAGGAAGGTCCACAGTGCATTGGCGTGGCCGGGATTACCCAACGTACCTTTTCCTGAGGTGAAAACGACATCGTGCAGCGCGGGATATGCCTCCGCAAGCGCCTGTGGCCCGCCGCCAAGCGCTCGCAACGCAGGATAGGCTGTACCTTCCCGCAGCGACGCCACTACCTGTGCCGCCAGGTCGAGATTGCCGAAGTATGGGCCGTTACGCACAAAAACCGGAACCTCTTCCGTCGGAATGATGCCCCGTGCCAGTCCCTCAAATAGTGCTGCCATCCCCACACCTACATCGATCACGTCGCAGCCCAGTTGCTCAAGGGGAACGACAAGACGGCGATCCACCTCATCCAGGAGACGCAATCGCGCATCGAGCGAATTGTTCTCCGGCTGCAGATCGAGCATCGCAAAAAGCGCGTAGGTCGGCTCGAAGTCATCCAGGAACATATCCCGTCCGTCAGATGCATAGTCCACGTCGACCCAATGCCAGTGACGGCAGTTCACCTGACACCAGTGACAGCCCGTCTGTCCGACGCGGCTGGCGTTCAGCACCTTGCGCGCGCCCAAATCGGCCAGCGCGTAGCCGAGACGCTGCGCGTTGCGGGCGGGCAGGGTGGGATTCTTGCCGCTACCGGTGTTATAAAGCTTCGTCACTGTACCGCCGTCACGCCGCGAAAGCCGCGCGCAGTAGATCTCGATGCGCCGCCGGATTTCGCCGTTGCGCAAGTCGCGAAATGCTTCCGCGTGCGGACCAAACCATGCCTCCAACGTCAGCGGTTCAGCGCGCAGCACGAGCGCCGCCGCGTGCCGGGCAAAGACGTGACCCGCCCCACCCCGTCCGGCGTGATAGATTCCGTCCACAGCAAGATTCGCGGCACGATAGCCGTAGCGCACCCCCTCGCCAAGTGTGAAGAGACTGCCATCCTCCTGCCGCCCGCCAAGCTCGCGTTCCAGCAGCCAATAGAAAGCACTGCGCTGACCTGATGGCAAATCGGCAGCAGATTTCCACTCGACTGTGATGTCTGGGGCACGCCCTGAGACGACGAGGTAATGCGTGAGGCGTGAGTGGGGATTAGGGATCAGGGATTCGTCATGCGTAATTCGCGATTCGTAATTCGCCGATTCGAAGATAATCGCATCCAGCCCCAGGTTGAACAACGCCGCAAATCCGCGTCCGCCAACGAAGCTATAATGCGGCAAATGCGTCAGCGGAGAGATATAGCCCACTGTGGTCTTGTTCCCCGCGAGGAAAGGCAACGGTCCGCGAGCGATGACGAGCGTGCCAGCACGCGGCGCATCGGGATTTTCCCGCAGGATGTACTGGCACAACGCTTCACCACCCAAGAGCGTATAATCGTCGCGGGAATCGTGATAGACGTTTCCAGTACGCAGTGTGCGCAGATGATACTGCTGCTGGACAGCATCAATCACTAACAAACGAACCATCTGCCCACTCATTCCTCTTCCTCTCCTCTACCCCGCCGGCCCTTGCGTGGACGATAGGCGGGATCATCACCCAGATAGCCGCCGGCATCGGTCGGCGCATAGACACGGATGGCACTTTCACCGCCCATCGGGCACTGGTACTCACAGATGCCACAACCAATGCACAGCTCTTTCAC
>JBJYXQ010000004.1:0-4980 GCA_046260035.1 Anaerolineae bacterium | reverse complement strand
CCCAACGGAAAGACACGCCCTCACGCGAGCAATCTACGATACAATCGTAGCAGACAATGCACTCGGCAGGATCGCTCCGGTAACCATCGGCGGGATCGATGGCGCCGGTGGGACACTGTCCATTACACAGTGCGCATGCCGCGCACGTCGTCCCCACCTCACGCCGCACCAATGACAGCTTCGAGAGCAGCGCCAACAATCCGCCCAAAGGACATAAGTAGCGGCACCAGAAACGCTCTGCCCACCAGTTCAGTCCGACAATAATGAGGAAAAACAGAAAAGCCGGCACGGCTAGCGTGAAGACGGAGATCACGTCCCGGAAAAGTGGATAGACGACGTTATTGTGGACGAAGTCCAACACACCCCAGAGGAAGGGAAAACGGTAAAGAAAGGCTTCAGATTTGTAGACCGCCTCGCGCAGCGCCGGCCAGATGGCGGTGCTCAACGTGCGCGTCATAATCGTGATCGGGTCGAAAAAAAGCAACGATTGGTTGCCCAAGACCGCCGCGACGAGGATTGCAACGAGCAGCAGATACTTGATCGCTCGCCACTTCGGCGGCGGCCCCTTACGTCGTGGCGCACGTTTGACGCGTTGCGGCGTGAACCATTCGAGCACTGTCCCGAAAGGACACAGCCAGCCACACCACACTCGTCCAAAGACCAGCGTCAGCAGCAACGTCACCCCGGCATAGCCCAATCCCGCGATCAGCGCGCGCCCGGCCAACATCGCCGTGAGCGCCACGAGCGGGTCGAGGCGATAGAAGAGATCGGCCCAAGCACGGTCAGGGCTCAGGAAGGTGGCGAAAACAAACAGGTAGCTAAACAGTAGAAAAGATAGGATTTGCACGCCCTGACGCAAACGTCGCCAAGTTTGGGGACGGATACGGAAGCGTCGCCTATTCATTTTCAAAGGAACGTACCTCAACGCTAACCTGGGTGAATCCTAAAGAACGCAGGAAGTTTTCCATATAGATCACACCAGTTTCCTCAGCCTGATCAAGAATGTCCCGTTCCAACGCCCAACTGGTCAGTTGCGCTTCGGCTAGACGGCGGGCGGTCGTCTCTAGATCGGGATCGGGGCGGCGTAGAATCCCTGTTTCGCGCTCGTAGACGTAAGTACCTTCATTGTCGATACGACTGTAGAGGATTTCCGGTGGCGGCAAAAAGATCAACACTCTCGTACCGAGGACGACGATGTCGGCTTCGGTCACTTTCGTCAGATCGAAGCCGGCTACCACCTCTCCTTCAGCGATCAACATCAGCCGGTCGCGCGAAAGGCGCTCCAGCAAACCCGATGGCTCGTCCTCAATACGCACGATGTCGCGCATAGTGTACTGGACGGTCTCCAATCGCCCAAAGGCATTGATACCGGTGATAACGGCAATCGGCGTCGGCGTGGGAGTAGACGTCGGCAGCGGTGTGCGTGTCGGTGATGGCGTTACCGTTGGCGTCGGCGTTTCAGTCGGTGTGGGCGTCTGCGTAGGACGCACTGTCGGCAGAACGGGCGTCCGCGTAGGCGGGAGCATGGTCGGCGTGGGCATCTCCGGTTCGGAAGCCTGCCGTAGCAATGTAACGCCACCAACCACACCCAGCGTCACGCTCACAACGAGAGCCACCAGCACCACAATCTGCCAGATCTGTAACCCACGCAGTTCACGTTGCAGTAGTTCCATTACCGCTCCAACTCAGAAATGAGAGAGATTTTCAATCTGTTGAGGAATCCCTTATCAGCAGGGCCACACGGAAACCAACATACCAATTGCCATGGTCGGGCAGGAGACGATTGCGGCTGGCGCAGCGCGCGGCGTCGCGCCCGTAGTTATACGAACCGCCCCGTAGAACGCGGTGCGTTCCCTTGCCTGCGTCTATATCTTCGCGACCATCTGTAGGATTGTAAGGATACTTGAACGGTGAGTCAAGAATATCAACGCCCCACAGTGTGCGCGTCCATTCCCAGACGTTTCCTGCTACATCCACCAGCCCATATGGGCTTGCGCCGAGGGGATAAGCATCCACTGGTGTCGTTATTGTGCTTCGCGACTCTTTCGTGTTACAACGCTTCGCATCCCAGAGATTGCCCCATGGATAGAGACGGCCATCGGTGCCACGCGCGCCTTTCTCCCATTCAGCCTCAGAAGGGAGCAGAAAACGCCAGGCTTTGCCATCGACAGCAACCGTCTCCCAGTGTTCAGCGCGCCACACTTTCAGTATGCATTCTTCAGCACTCACCCGCTCCGTCAGCCACGTGCAATAGGCCATCGCATCGTACCAGGAGACGTTGATCACCGGATGGTCGGCCTGCTCTTCCAGGAAACCATCACTCGGCCAGTGCTCCGGGCGATGGTACTCACGTGCCTGTACAAAGGCAAGATACTGCCGATTTGTCACCGGAGTGCGTGCCAGATAATATTCGGGCAGCGCCAACGTATGCTGCGGAAGTTCTTCAGCCTGGACAAACTCACTCTGAGTTGGATCACTGCCCATAACGAAATCGCCGGCTGGGATATACGCCAGTTCCACATCGAGCACCGGAGAAGAGCCCTCCTCCGCCACACATAGTGCAGAAGACAGGTCAGACGCAGACACATCGGTCGCATCAGTCACGCGGGCTTGATCGCGCTCTGGCTGCGTACCTACTTGAGGAACAGGCTGCGGAGATTCAGCCAACGGTTGGCGCTTCGCTTGCTCGGTCTGTACGTCGAACAGAAGGCCATCCGCAGCGCGCATGTACAACACGGGAATCCCCCACTCCACCGAGTGCGGTGCAACGTAGCTAATCGCCTGGCGCGCCTCCGTTGTCGCCGTATCCACGGGCAACCCGTCGGCTAGCGCTTCGTAAAACGTACGTGAAAATTCGATGGCGGCACGATCAGTGATGGGATACTGCATCGCCAGCACGGCCGGCAGTCCACGACGCACCAGGATCGCCGCTGTCGCGGAGAAGAGGTCCTGCGTGCTGGCGCGTGCCCCCTCACAGGCGTTGAGCAATGCCAGTCGTAGGTCACGGTGATCGGCCAACAATCGACCCAAGTGCGTTGCACTCAAACGGGATGCAACACCAGTCTCATCAGCCAGCGCCACAAAGCCCTCGTCCGCTACCCGGTCGAAGCCACCGTGGCCGATGAAATGGAAGATATGCCAGGGACCGTGACGCAATTCTCGCTGCAAGTCACGCCAGGTCTGGCCCTCCAGCCACGTCAACGTCACCAGACCCGCTGCACGCAACCCCTCCAGAGCAGTTTCCACGCGCTCCTTCTCTTGCGCTATGTCTAGCGGCGGTAATCCTTCAGGACTGACAGCCATACCCAGGATGCGCAACGGCAGTTCGGCGCGCAGGGGCTGCGGCGGCTGCGGGAGTTCCAAGTAACGCACCAAGGGGGTATTACGCGAGAGACATACGTATTCCGCGTTGCGCGGGTCATAGATAAATTCCCATGGAAGGGCCGCCAACTCCGGCGATTGCACACGCAACTTGATGCGCAAGCCTTTGCCCTGCGAGGCTGCTTCGCGCAGACTCACATCATAACGGCTGCGCACCTCGCGGCAGAGCAGCACCTCAAACAGCGCACGTCCGAAATCTCGCACGGCATGTTCCTCGGGCGTCAAAACCTGTCGTAAAATGTTCCCAGTACGCAATAGCGCAATCTGGAGCGCCTGTAAGCGATTTTCCAGCTCCAATTCGCCAAAAGGAAATTCGACGCGCTCACGAGCCTCACCCGCCGGAGAGCGTAGCACAGCCACCGGATATTCCAGTTCGTCTCCCACGCCGATTTCGAGTTCAAAATCTAGGTAGTCCAAGTCGTTACCCCCCCCACCTGAATAGTCACCTGAATTATACAATGTTGTGACAAGAAGCCAAAGTCGCTAATCAACCTTGCGAGAGTCTCGCATACGCAGGATTTCTACGCACGCAGGGTTTATGCGCAGTTGACTTCATCTACAACCACACTATAACACTATTATTGGAGTGCGGCGTCCGTCACGCTAATCACAATTCGGAGGAAAAAATGCACACAACATCTATTTCACATTTGATTCGCATCGATGACCATGGCGAAAGTGTATGGGCTTTGCTTGAGAAGGATCAAGTCTACCGGCTGGAAGGTAACCCCTATAGCGGGGGTTCGCGAGGAGAATATGTCGGGACTTTGGACACGGTTACGCTGTTGCCGCCAGTCTGTCCCACGAAAGTCATCTGTGTGGGACGAAATTACGTGGCGCACGCCGCCGAACATGGCGTCGAGGTACCCACCGAACCCCTGCTCTTCCTCAAACCACCAAGTAGCATTATTGGGCCGGGAGACAGCATAATCGTGCCGGCACTTTCGCAGCGTGTAGAACACGAGGCTGAGTTAGCAGTGGTAATCGGCAAGCGTTGTCACAACGTCACTGCGGAAGAGGCATGGGAGTATGTACTCGGCATCACATGCAGCAACGACGTCACGGCCCGCGATCTGCAGCGCAAAGATGGGCAATGGACGCGCGGTAAGGGCTTCGACACCTTTTGTCCTGTCGGACCGTGGATTGTGACCGGCCTACAAGAGGCGGACATCGCAGATCTTAGCGTGGTCTGCCGTGTAAACGGAGAAGTGCGTCAAGAGGGGCGCACGAGCCAGATGGTGTTCCCGCCCACGGCACTCATCGCTTACGCTTCTAGCGTGATGACCCTCGAGCCCGGCGATACATTTCTCACCGGCACACCGGCTGGCGTTGGCCTATTAATGCCCGGCGATGTGGTCGAAGTGGATATCGAGACTATCGGCGTGCTGCGTAACCCTATTCGTTGAACAAGGCCTAGGCATCAAACCACAAAATTGTCACGAACCATCTGTTTGAACCACGATTTATAAAAGGCCCCCTGCACAATGTTGCAGGGGGTCAATTTGTGTAGACGCTAATTCGCTTACGGGCGCGGCGCGACATTCGGGGTCGGTGTGAACGGCAGTGGCTCCATCGGTGGCCGCGGTGGCACCATCGTTG
>JBJYXQ010000003.1:0-12283 GCA_046260035.1 Anaerolineae bacterium | reverse complement strand
CATAGCCGAGGATCCAGCGATCCTGTGATCGGCGCTCTTTGAGATAGGGCGTATATCCGATGGCGCTAGAGCATTCCCGCCAGAAGCAAAATGCCTGCTTCTGCCCCTAAGACGTAGCCGAAAAGGCGCCAGGAACCGGGTGTGTTGAAGTGGCGTAGGTGGTATTCCGTACTGCCGATGATCGTGGCAACGAGAATCAGTGAACCGGGCAGGATCACCGCCTGTCTCAACGCCACTGCGCTGTAATAGGCCTCGCCGTATTGTCCTCCTCCGGCCCAGAAAGCCGCGTAAATGGATGCTGCCACGTTGGCAGCGCTATTCAGCGCGAGCAATGCCAGGGCACTGCTGGCAATCCACAAAACGATGGCCAGCACTTTCAAAATAATGGGGCTGGAAAAACGCTCTCTTGTCATTGTCGCGTAGTCCTCAGTCAGATAGTCCTTAGTCCGACGCTTCTGTTTCACAGTTCAAGGGTAGCCAGTCTTCTGTACCGGCAACAAGGCTGCCGGTGATTCCCAGATAATCGGATGGGACACGCCGATCAATCTGCGTCATCACTTGGGCCAGGGATAAGTCATTTTCCGTGTTCCGCCAGACCAACGCAGCGGGGAAACTCCCATCCTGCAGCGGAGGAGCCACCGCGAAGTGCAGGTGTGTCCAGTCGTAGTGGTAGCTTCCCTGGTTGCCGAGTAAGTCCCCTGCCTTGACAGGGATATCTGTGCTGCCCGGAGGGAAGGTTGTACTCACATAACTTGCCCCTCCATCGCGCGAGGCCATCCCTCCGTAGAAGGCCCATACCTGCTGCCCGGGGTTCAGGGGATCGTCGTGCAGGATAGCGACGGCATCGGGCCAGTCCGCGCGCCGCATCAGCCGTCCATCGGCCACGGCGTAGACTGGAACCGTGTTGTCGTAGCCCACACCCATCAGCGAGATGGTCTTGTTATACCACCGTAGCCCTAAGGCCGCCGAGGTAGGGAAGGGCCATGCTGCACCGGGACAGGCGCCATCAATGGGCGGGTTGATCGCAGCGGTGCTGCGTGGACGGAAGATGATCGTGTCGGCCTCGAAGCGGCTGGCGATGTAATGCTCCTGGATAACGTCGAGCATTTCCGGCGTCCAGCGCTCTTTGTAGACGGGATAACCACGAAAATGGTGAATCATGATCAGCGGGAAGGTCTCCGCGCGGATGGATTCCAGGAGTGGAGACTGATCCCACAGACCCGCGTTCGCCAGTTGGGTCACTTCGAAGGGCTGGATGTAGAGCGGCCTGTCCTCCAGGGTGAGCATCCCCATGTACTCGTCGGCTAGTATCGGCCCTGGGGTTTTTGCGACCAGCTCGCGCAACTCAAGGAGGCTCGGTTGAAGGTGGGCGCGATACTTAAAATCCTGGACGGGATGCAGCAGCGTGAACTGCATCAGCATCCCTGCCTGTGCCGCCAGCAGGATCAGTACGATGCTGCGAATGAGCGGCGGCACCCACGCTCGGCCAGGTGACTCGGCATCGTCGCGCCAGACTTTGCCGCTCCACGACAGCACCGTCCCCGCAACCAGTGCCAGCGCAGCGCAGAGTTCCAGCAGATAGTTGACGTTCGAACCGATTTTGCCGATGGTGCCCGCCGAGAGCAGCGCGCCCGCCAGGTAGGGAATCACCATCGGCCAACCCTCAGCCTTGCGGAGCTTGCTCCGCGCGCGGGCTGGAATCACGAAGATCAGGACGGCGCAGCAGGCAAGCAGGATAGGCGCCAATCCGCGTATCTCTCGCGCGTAACGCGTCACGGTATCAACGTTGAACGGATTGACATTGGCCGTGACGATGTTGAAGAAGAAGCCGCCACCGGTCGCCAGATTCAGGATCAGGAAGAGGGCCAGCCCAACCGCTCCCACCATTCCCGCCAGCGCGAAGGCCGCGCGCCAACCCCTACGCGCCCACACCCAGACGAAAGCAGCCAACGGCGTGGCTAATCCATAGGACTGCCGGGTGTAGATGGCGGCAGTGAGCAGGACGGCCGTTCCCACCAGCGCACGATTATCCAGAGGCCAACGCGCGATCACGTAGAGCGCGGCAGTGCTTAGGGCTAGTGCAAGCAGATCGATACGAGCAAGCTTGGCCCAGCCGACCACGTAGGGGAACGCCAGGAAAAGCAAGGCCGTGAGCCGCGCGGCAAACCGGTCCTGCGTCTTGCCGGCTTGCGCGCCGCAGCTTTGTGCGGCAACGATCCCTCCCAAGAAGTAAGCCGCTGCCAGCGCACTTACGATCGAAATCAGGCGTCCCGCCCAGAAGTTAGGGCCGAAGATCCAGATGAAGGGTGTCATCGCCAGGACGTAGAGTGGTGGGTAGTTGGTGATGGTGTAGGGCGGTGTATCGAGTGTGGCGCGGTAGATCGCGCTCCCTTTGGCGAGGCGCATCGCCTGATCCACCAAAGGCGCTTCCCCATAGTCCAATGGATAGGGATAGAGAAGCGCCAGAATAGCGTGGATGGCATAGATGATGAGCACCACGGCGAAAACGATGACGCAGAGCGTGCGCGTTCCTGTTTCTATGTGGCTGGTGAAAGTTTCAGAACCTTTTGTCGACAGTTCCATCTGGGGTTTCCTAGATCAACTCTCGTAGCTCCAAGCAATCCCCAGAGCGAGCGGTGGTCCACCGCTCGCTCTGGGGAAACAGTTCACGACCATTAATAGTTGCGTAGCACCAGTGGGAGGTAGATCGTCTTGGTCGAAGGTTCACCAATGCCCACAGGGCGTGTCTCAGTCCATGTGCCGATGGACAGAGTCTCGGTCAGTATCGTCTGCGTCCAATCGCCGGGGAGTACTTCAAACACTTTGGTGAGTGTTAGTGGCTCGGGAATTCCGGCTGGCGCATCCCAGCGTAGCTGCCCTGCATCGAGGTCGTAGTATTCAGGTGTATTCAGAACATTGCTGTCGTTGCCCTGACGCCCGCCCCAGACCCACAGACCAGGCCGTCCCACACCTTCTCCGGCTGGGATGAAGGCGCCGGCGTGATTACGGCGTGCCTGGTTCAGATAGGGGAAGGCCTCATCCCAGGTATCCGTGGCAACATCATAGCGTAGCGATGTGACATATTCGTTGGGCCATTGCCCGCACCCGGCGACGACGACCGACCCGGCCAGGCGATTTGGTGCGTCTGTATCAAGACCAAAGGCTTGCATCTCGCCGCAGGCAACGGGCATTTCAGCGACGCCTGCATCATCCCAAGCTATGGGATTGGCGGTATCTAGCTTCTCGGTGATGGTCAATGGGATGAGGTTCGGGTTGACAAAATCGTCGCCGCCTATCGCGTAGATAACGCCATCTACCACTGCTGTCCCGATGTAGCTGCGTGCCTGGCCTAGCGATGGACCAGCCGTCCATCGGGAGCCGACGGGAGCGCTGATGTCGAAGATATAGGTATCGGGAATCACGCTGGCAGCGTCAAACCCACCGAAGACGTAAGCGACGTTATCCACCACAGCCACGCCACCCGGCGAAGTCGCCACCGGATAGGGATCAGGGCCAAAGACGACGGTGGCACCACTGACCGGATAGAAGCCCTGCACGACGTCTGTTACGACGCCGCTGGCCTGCCGCCCACCAAACGTGACCAACACTTCGTGGCCACCGCTATCCGTGAGGCGGGCAATGTTGTAGTTGGAGACGGGATAAGGCATATCCACGCCGGTGTCGGTGTAGACGCCGGTTGCTGGATCGAATTCCCAAATCCGGCCACCGGTGTCGCCGTTGGCAAGACGGCCTCCCAGCATATAGACGTGGCCTGTAGCGTTGGAGTACTCAGCGTCAAAGCGCGTATAGGCGAAAGGCGCTGCTGGTGCTTCTAGCCACGGGTAAGGGGTCACTGTTCCAACCGGTGGTGTGACCTGGTAATCCAGCAACGCAATTCGCTCGATATCCCAGGCTTCGTACAGCGTGAAGGCTGACCCGGTGGAGACCACGTCCGTCACGGTGATGAGGTCGCCACTCTCGGCGCTCACAAACAAGCCTGGTACCCAAGGATGGCCGTTAACCTCTTTCTCCCAGTCTGGCAGCGGCACTTCGAAGGCACTGGTGGCGGTGAGGATGAAACCATGGTCGTCTAGTTGTGCCGTGTTGGTCACTTGCTCCCCCGCGCCGGCCGTAACCTGGACATTGAAGGTGATGGTCGCGATGGAAGGAATCTCAACACACGGCTCTGAGGGGCGGTAGTGGCTCGTGTCCGTAAACTCTGATCCGGCCGTCAATCCGCCCACTGACCAGATTTCGCCGCCGGATTTGGCCGTGGTGCAGAAGCTGCCGTTGTAGGCCGACAACGCCTCCGGCAATGGGTCGCTGATGTCGGTCCAGGTGTCGCCGTACCAGTTTGTAAAGTCCAGCCGCTCGGTCAGCGTCACCGCGTCGAAAGCTCCGCCACCGTCCGCGTCACCGCCGATGGCGTAGAGGTACTGATCGGTCGCTGCTAACACGAAGTCACCGCGACCGCTGGTGAAGGTCGGGCCGATGTCCCAGTAATTGTAGGCCATGTTGTAGCGTTGGGTTGTCGTGATATTGTGTGTGGTGCTGTCTCCCCAGCCACCGACAACGTAAAGGTATTGGTCCACCTGGGTCCAACCGGGCGCCGATGTCGCCGTCGGCATCGTTGCACCGTTCGTGATCCAGGTTCCCGCTGCGATATTGTAGACATCCACTTCATCAGATTGTCCGCCGAAGATGAAATCACTATCGCCACCAGCCAGGAAGAGCTGCCCGTCCCAGGCACCCAATGCTGCGCCCCAGACGCCGCGCGGCAGGCTGGGACCTGCTGTCCAGGTGTCGGAGACGATATCGTAAATGTAAAACTGATTGCCCCCGCCACCGCCAGCCACGTAGATGTGTCCCTGATAACACACCGCCGACGGGCCTTCGCTCGCTTCTGGAATTGGCGCGAGTTCGGTCCACACGTCCGTGTCGGCGTCATAGCGCCATACCTTATCGGTGACCGTGTAATCATCAACACCGGAAATGATGTAGAAGCGGTTTGGCTCGCCAGGACATTGCGCCGACGCGTAGCGCACCGCACCTTGCGGAACTGGAGCGGCATTGTACCAGGAGTCGGAAGGCGCGAGCGCAAGCAAGGGCGATGCTGCTGCCAGGAGCTTGGAGGCATTGCGTGCCGCTGGGATGACGTGTGAGGTCGTCCCGGCCTCCGGGACGCTCAACGCCCGTTGGGTGACAGAAGAGGCGGGGTTGTTATACCAGTGAACCGATCGCGTTGCTGAGTCATACCAGGCATAGCCATAAGAAGCGTTGAGACCATAGGCATATTCTACACCTGATGGCAATGCATCGGTCAACCAAAGCGATCCCATAAGCGGATCCTGACTGTTAATCGTGAGTGTGTAGGTGATAAGCTGACCGTTGTAGGCCACCGCCGGACCATCCTTCGTGAATCCTGGGGGCTGGAGGGCAACGCTGCGTTCCTCCACCGGCATCCCATCGGGAAGGAGTTGCTCGGTGATGATCACCGGCGTGGCTTCGGTGACGTGCACTGTTTTGACCAACCGTGTGGTTGTATCAGGTAACAACGTTACATACCAATCGTTGTCTGTGAAAGCACCGCGCGTGTGGTATTCATCCACCAACGTCACTGGATGGCTGCCCCAATCCTCGGCGAGCTGGACAAAGCGTGGTTCCGCGCCGACGTAGTCTAGTCGATCCACGATCTGCACATCATCGCCGGGGACGACGGTGAATGGTCCTTCATCGTAGCGGCCGACGTAATTGCCGTTGACGTAAATCTCTTTAGTCCATGTGATGGCAGGAGGCGCTGCGATGTGGAACGCAGCTTCGGCGACGTACTCTCGTGGGCGCGCCAGCGTATTGGCGACGATTTGCTTGAGCAGGCTGAAGTCGGCAGGATCGCTCCAGTAGCTCGAAGCCACGGAGTGAATGAACCAGACCAGATTGCCGCCGCTAGGATAGGTTTTGTGGAAGTAGGATGGGTATCCATCGCCGTTCTGCGCGATGATCTCAATGTTGGGATCGGTGGCCCGCAATTGATAGTAACGAGCCCAGTTGTTGACAAAATCCTGGCTTGCGGGTAGTCCTTGCGCCAGTGAGTGCGCCGGATCGATAAGTGTGAAATGCGGAGAGGTCGTCAATGTCCAAGTATAGGCGGCAGTGTTGTTTGTTACCATGTATTGGTTGACGCCATCCACAAAATCGGGCCAGGCAGAACCACCGAAGAACACCGCCCGTTTCCCTTGGTCTATTACGTCAGTGCGAATCTTTTGCGTGCTGGTGACGGTGACCGAACCACCATCCATTCCGATGACAACGACATCATAGGGCGCAAAATCGACACCGGTCCAGTCCGAGTTGGCGTAGATCGTGTCGTAGGCATAGCCCAACTCATCTAGCGCGCGCTGCACCGATCCACCTAAATCCGTCGTGCGCAGGAGCAAGATGGACAACGCAGAGGAATCAGCACAGCCGGGCGCGTCGCATGACAGAATAGCCTCGTTGACCACCGTGGTCGAGACTGGCGCTGTAGCTTCGACGCTGTAGGTGACGGTGACGACTTCCGGTTGTGGTTCATGGCCTACCGCTTCGCAGCGGGTAGTACTATTGCTGGAAAAATCTGTTACCCAGATTTCTGGTGGCCACTTGCCTTCCACGAAAGTCACGCCAGAATTGAAGCCTGAGCCATTATTGCAGGTGAATGCATCCAATACGTTACAGCGCAGATCGGTGACGGCGATGTTGACTGAGCTCCAGTCCGAATGATACAGCACACCGTTCTGGGCATCATAGTCAATGCCGGCTGTGTCAGTGATGCCTGGCACAGTGCAGGTCATGACCGTTCCCCAAGTATCAGTGATGAACTGTCCGGCTTTGCGTAGGTCTATCTCGTATACCAGGTTGCCATCCCCAATCGCCGTCGCAAAGTAGCGGGGAGGTGCGCCCGGCACGATGGCAATATCCATGATTTGGTTGATAGCCGAACCGTCATAGCTGTCGTTATCGGCCTCATCCGTTTCCCAAGCATTGAGAATATTGCCAGTCGCATCGATTTCCACGATATTGTCATCGCGTATGACTAAATCTCCCTGATAGTCGGGCAAGAAGTAGTGCCCGGTGGTGTAATCATAGCCGACGCCATCCCGGTTGTCGAGTAACGCGGGCCAACCAGGGTTCACCGCCGAGAGTTTGAAATTGTGCAGCACTGGGTGCGGAATGGCATAGTCTACGTCAAAGTCGCCATAATCATCCTCGTGGGCATAGCGCACAAAATCCCCTTCTGGATTATACAGAAATCCAAGAACAGTGGTCGCCCAGGTGTTGGTGAATGTTTCAATCACATCGCCTATGGCGGTCGGGGCTAATGGCGCAAGGAGATGCGGCAGGTCGCTCACGCTGGCAACCTCGACGACCGGTGGGCTTTGCGGTGCAATCGGCGTTTCTGATTGTGGTAGGACGGATGTTGCGCGTTTCACCGCTGGTGACGTGGGCCGCGTCCAGTAGACGGCATTCTCCGTCGGGCTGTACCAGGCTGTGCCGTAAGTCGCATCGACATAACCGGTGAACGCTGCCCCCGGTGGGAGCGCATCCACCAACTCCGTTGTTCCGGTAAGCCACTCCGGTACGGTGATGGCGACGGTGTATGTCACCACCTCGTTGGGATAAACCCAATCGGCAGAAGCATCTTTGGCGACAGCCACACCGCAACCACACTCAGGACAGAAGGCGATGGACTCGACCGTATTCGTCGAGGTTCCGTCGGCGTCGTAGCCGCCGATGGCGATTAACCGTCCACCCGCGATGCCACCCCCTGGTCCCATGCGCCCTTGGTTCATCATAGGCCCAATCTGCCATCCGGCTGTCAGGTTGTCCAGATCCAGATATTCGACGTCGGGTTGCCCGGCAAATCCCCCCGCTGGCCCGCCGCCATAGACTATGATGTAGCGATTCTGGAACACGGCAGCCGCCGGCGCCTCGCGTCCGACATTCAATTGCGGATAATCGGGAAGCCAGGTATTTGTCGCGCAGTCGTAGACTTGCACCAGTGTGCCGGTGTCCCAATCGCCCATCGCGAAGATCAGCCCGCGCGCGGTGACAGCGGAAGCATAGCGCTGTGTATGCGGCATAGCGGCGGCAGATTGCCAACCCAGGGCGGGGCTGGCTGGATTGTACATATGGACTGTGTCGGTCGCGACATCCATGTTGGGATTGCCACCCATCAAGTAGATGTTGTCGCAAGCGGCTGCCATGGCAGCGCCGCTGGTGGATATCGGCAAAGTTGCCGTCAGCGTTGTCCACTGCCAGCTTGGTTCCTGTGATGGATCAAGAACTTCAAACGTACGTAAGTAAATGCCACCGGAGTAGCCACCAGCGACGTAGATCTTGCCGTTCAATTCAGCAGTATCAATGTTGGCCGCCGGAGTGGGCTTGTTATCCAATCTCTGCCAGCCGACACCGGGCCTGTAGCGTGCTGTGTCGCCATGCGCTCCCATGCTACTTTGCCCACCGATAACGTAAGCGTAGTCGTCCAACGTAGCCCCCGCGCCGCGATAGAATGCAGTCACGGGCGCGTCGGTTTCTGCTTCCCAGGGCGTTTCCAGTAACGCGACGCGCTCTTCAATCACCGTTGTGTCGGAGATAGCGGGGTTGCTGGCCAGATATGCGGTAACGGTGACGTAGACCGAGGTGTTGAGCGCCACACCTTTGTCAATCTGTATCTGCACGTCGAAGGGCTGTACGGCGTTGCTTGGAACGACGCCCAGCGTGGTGGGGAGATCCAATACACTTACGCCTAGGCTGGTTGTGTAGGAAAGCAAGATTTCCTCATCTGCGCCAGTGTGGTTGGCGAAGAGCAATTCGTGAATCTGCGGACTGCAGGGACACCCTTCGCTGTGGATGTAAGCCGGCTGTAAGACGGCATCGTTGGCCAGTTGACAGGTTTTCAAACGTACTTCATCGATAGCGTAGCCATCTGTAGGAATAGGATAATCATCATAGAACTGGAATTTGATCCAGAAAGGATTGGTCAGTGATAGCCCGTTACTTTCCGCCGCACTAGCAATATCGACAAGGTCATTGCGATATTCATTTGGCCCATCATTGAAGGAGAAGGCTGGATACCAGGTCGCATTGTCATTACTGATGAAAACGCCATCTTCAGGATCATTTTCATCGTCAAACTCACGCCACCAAAAATCCAGGGTTATGTTATCCAACGAGGCGAGATCCTGGGCCAGGTTGAGCGACGCCAGCGAAAAGTTACCAGCGTCAACAGAATCATCTAACAGCACACTGTAATTTCCTGCATACGGATAGGTGCTACTGACGACCACCCGTCCATCGGTCACAACCGTTGTGCTCCAGGCGGGACCAAGTCCGCCACTCTCGAATCCGTCGTAGAAGGTCTCGACCCATTCGTAGCCGGGCGCGGTGCACGTCATCAGGTCAGGTTGGAGCATAAGATCAGGATTTACAAGGTGTGTGTTCAGTTCGCCAGCGAAATACACGCGTGTGATGTAGCCTTCTGCTTCAATCGTGAGCGTGTACGGGATTTCCGCGGCCAGGTCAGGCAGGTCGTAGTGGCCCGTGAAGGGATCGCTCCACGTCTCGTTGTAGGGCGCCGGTGGATCAAGCGGATCACCGGTGACGGTGATGCGGGCGTAGACCGGATAGCCGGTGTTCGCGTCAAACACCCCACCGGAAATGCTCCAGGAGGTAACCGGGGTTAGCGGAATATCGGCTTGCCCGCCTTCTACGCCGACGTTCGTCGCTACCGTGTTGGGCGCGTATCCATAGGCTTGTGCTGTAACGTCATACATCTCATTGCTGGGAACACGCATTTCGTAGTAGCCACCCGCATCCGTCACAGCAGAAAACGGAAGGCCCGTTGTGGTGTGGATGGTTTCCGCGACGGCATTGGGTAGGCTATGCATCGTATTGGCGTCATACACCGTCCCGGAAAGTTTACCCCAGAAGTACGGCTCGGAATCTGACCAGACATCGGCGTCTCCACGCCGGTCGTCGCCCCAGACGGTGTAGAAGTAGCCACCACCTGCTGCTGCGCCGTCGTAGTCGCCGTGGTAGCAGGTCGCCAGGTAGGCGTCGTGCGTCACGGGCGAGGATTCGTCGCTGATGCGTTGATTGGCCTCAAATGTGACACCACCGTCACGCGAGAGCGCCATGTAGCGGTCATACATCACGTTGGCTGAATCCAATCGCCGGTCGTACCAGAAGATGCCGATGGCATCCGTTTCTCCCACGGCTAACGTTGGGAAGAATTGATCGGTCCACGTCCAGGTATCATTGACCTTGTGCTCAACCTCCCAGCTTGCGCCCTGATCGGTCGAGCGACGGTAGTAGATGTTGATTACGTCACCATAATCGTAGCCGTCTGGATCGTAAGAGTAGACAACGTGCACGTTGGAGTTGTGATCCACGGCGATCTGGGGGTAGGGGGCGTGGCGGATGTCGGCGTTGAGCGCAGGGCGACCACAGTTCGTGGTGGCTGTCGCGTCACGCGGATTCACCTTGTCGCTCATCGGGTTCGTGATCGGGTTCCACGTTGCGCCACCGTCGGTCGAACGGGCCATCTCCACGTCAATCGGGCCATCCGGGTAGACGTCCCAGTGTGTCCAGGCTGCGTAGACATCGCCTGTCACAGGATCCACGGCGGGCCACGCGCCGCTGACCAGGTTGTGACCGCTTAAGTCGACCGGTGTGGACCAAATCGCTCCACCTTCGGAACGGGAGGCATAAATGTGTCCGTCACTGTAATCGGTCCAGACCGTATAGAGGTAGCCGTAGTAAGGGCTGGTCGAGTTGTTATCCACCGCCAACATCTCTTTGTCGTCGGATCCGCCCGAATGGATCATCCCCACCCAGGTCGCCGCATCACAGTTCGTGCCCAGGTTCCACAACCCCAGGCCACTCGTGTGCAATGTCGCCAGGTAGAAGTGCCCGTCGGTGCGTCGCCAGACAAGGGCAGGGTAACCATAGGAGTCGGCGTCGTTAAGTGAGTCATGGTCGGTCCATGTCGCACCGCCATCGCTGGAACTGCTGAAGCCAGTATAGCCAGTGCCTTGTACGACACCATGATAGGAGTCGTTGTAGGCTGTGCAAAGGACGCCGTTGTCCTCATTGTAGGCTACGACGGCACCACTCTGCGTCATTGAGGTCACTTCGCCGGTGGGATCGTTGACCAGCACATCATCACCGAGGGCCGTAATGGCCTGGAGGGATGGTGTTGCCACCGGAGCGGCGCTCGCGACAGATGCCGCCAGTTCGGTTTCACGCCCGCAGGCGTGGAGTAGGGCGGTCTCCAATGCTCCCGACATCATTCCTCGTGCGAATGGTTCGTCGAGCAAGGCACAGTTGGACGTCGCCGTGGACGCTCTTTGTTCTGTCTCCGACGCTGTGTTCGTCGAGGGCGGCGGTGGCGTTGATGGGTCTAGCTCTTGGAGTGTGTCCATCACCGTTGTGGCTTCAGGCCATGCCGGAGCAGCCTGTACTGCCCTGGCAAGGGGTGTGCATATCAACGTGAAGATCAAACTTGCATAAACCCAATGCCGAATCTTGGGAAAACGACGAAGCTGGTACATATATTCCTCCCTATCAGTTGTATCGCACTTGATCGATTGTTACGCAGCGAACGCACAGGATGACAAAGAAAGCAAGGACAGCGGGCACGTTATATGCCCGGGGATGGTTAAGAGTATGTGACCTCAGTAGATTCAGCTTGGAGGACCGTTATGTTGTGTCGTCCCGCACACAGGGCACCGCGGATTGCGTTCCACCTCCACTACGTCGAACGAATTCCACAGGCCCTCCCAGAGCAGGATTTTATCAACGAGGGGTTTGTCGAGGCTCAGTAAGATCTTGATGGCTTCAACAGCTTGTAGGGCTCCGATAACGCCCGCGGATGCGCCCAAGATACCTAATTCGGCGGGAGTGGGGTACGTCCCCGGCTGGGGCGTCTGGGGGAACACGCAACTGCGACATGCGTGACCGGGGATGTAGGCCCCCATCTGCCCCTCAAAACGTGACACTGCACCCCACACCAGGGGGACGCCGGCGTGCACGCATAGTTCGTTCATCAGCGCTTTGGTCTCCAGGTTGTCGCTGGCCTCCACGACGAGGTCGTATTGCTGTACCAACTCCAGGCCATTTTCGCGCAAAACACGCACTTCGTAGGGGATGCCTTTGATTTCTGGGTTCAGCGCGCGCACCCGCTGCACGGCTGTGAGGGCTTTGCTTCGCCCGACGTCGTGGGTGACATAGAGAATCTGTCGATTGA
>JBJYXQ010000002.1:0-2218 GCA_046260035.1 Anaerolineae bacterium | reverse complement strand
TCATCGAAAAGAAGTTTCATTTGCCAAATCTGGATGGATGGCATAAGTAGCCAACACGGTTGGGAGACACGAGCGGCGAAGCCGGCGCGATTCTCTCTGCTGGACCTAGCGGATAAGGAGAGGCCAAGGGGCCTCATGGGCCTATGTCATTTAGGCCTCTGAGCTTTTAGGCCTCTGGGCCTCTGTCGTTATGATTGAGGAGAGACGGGTGCCTTTTCGTTTAGCAGGTCGGCCGGATGGATAGTTTGTACCTAACGCATTCAGCTGCCTTAGTCGAGGGCGCAGCGTTGCAGTCCGTCTCGGTAGCGGTCCAGGACTTGTGGTCGTTAGCACTGTCGATACCTGTGATGATGCCAAGGGACAGGACCGTGATCGTAGTCCCCGTTTCACGGTGCAAGTACTCCGTTTCCTATGTGTTGAGGTCAACTGCCTTGTCAACCGGGCAAGATTCTTCGAGCAGGGCAGGGATACGACGCGCACCTGGTGCGATCAGGTGCAATGGGTATTGTGTATCGATAACTCGCCCAGTCATTAGGGGATCTCAGCTGACCCAGATACAATGATCCCACATAACGTCACTCAGACACAGGACTTGTCAGGGAGAAATCGACGGCTCTTTGTATCTCGAGCCGCGCTGTGATGCGACTTGCAGGCTCAAAAAACTGGAATTTCATGGAATATCATGGAATTTCATGTATTTTCCACTCACTACTCCTCATTTTGTGTCATAATGTTGCCAACATCGAGGGGTACCGAACAATGGCGCGTAGAATATCAGAAACAGCTGTAAAGCTATCTCATCCAATCATCGTGCGAGCGCCTGGGCTTCTGCCGATGCTGTACAAACCAAGCGAGCTCGCGAGAGATTTGGGGATTCCCGTCAGCACGCTGCGAGACTGGGTTCGGATTGGAGTGCCCCACCAACGTGATGGCAGAGGACATATCTGGATCAACGGGGTGGAGTTTGCGCAGTGGGTTGAAATCCAACGTGGCTTGCGGCGGGGTCCAACCCTGGGGAAGGATGAGGCATATTGCTTTTGCTGCCGGCAGGCTGTGAAGTTGGTTGAGCCAACGAGTGTAGTAGATGGCAAAAGAATACTGCTACAGGCTGATTGCCCGCAATGCGGGAATCGCATCAACAAGGGAATTTCATCATGGTAAATCGGCGTAACTATCGGTGGATCAAGGAGCACTTGAAATATCTCGAGGAGGTCAAGCAGCTAGATAGCAGATCAATAGGTCGCTACTGGTCATACCTCCGGCATCTGCTGCTCTGGGCGGAAGATGTCTTATTCAGTCGCATTGTAAACGTGCGGCCAACTTTCCCATCATATCTGAAGAACGTGCGTGCGTATGGAGATCGAGATTTTCTTGCGCCCGCCTCACTCAAAAAAGTGATAAACACGAGCAAGCGATTTTTCATTTGGGCGAAGATGGCCTATCCTTCCGAATTTCGCTTGGTGACCAAGGCTTGGATCGATGGGTTGGTGGTGCCCCGGCGTGATGTTCCCCCGACTCCGGATCATGAGTTTGTCACGCTAGAGGAGGCCATCCTGCTGGCCACACTGGAGATCGCTGAAGATAATCTGGTGTTACGACGCGATCAAGCTGGTACGGCTTTGTTGTACCTTTCTGGTATGCGAGGCGGTGCTTTAGCAACTTTGCCTATTGAAGCAGTGGATGTCGATGCGCGCGAGATTCGGCAGTGGCCGTCTCTCGGCGTCAGGACCAAAGGACGTAAGAGTGCCACTACGTACTTGTTGGAGATCCCTGAGCTATTGACTGTTGTGAGAGAGTGGGATACTTTTGTCCGTGCCAAACTGCCGCCTACGGCAATGTGGTATACGCCGACTGTTAGCAAGTGGGGTCAGCAAAGGCTCTCAACTGACCCGCCCGGCGACAACCGGCACATCGCTCTTGCAAAGCGCGTGCGCAAGTTTTTCATTTTGGCAGGGTTGCCGTACAAATCACCACACAAGTTTCGCCACGGTCACGCCGTGTACGGGCTGCTGCGAGCACGTGACATGGCTGACTACAAGGCAGTCAGCATGAATTTGATGCACGCAACTGTTGATGTGACAGACGGAATCTATGCGCCTCCATCAAGGGACGAGGTTCATCGGCGCATTGCCCAAATGAGCGAGCGCGCCTTGACGTCTCTGTTGGCCGACACCAATTCGGCTGCTCTTTCCCGCAATGTGTCAAACGCTTATTTGGT
>JBJYXQ010000001.1:0-4611 GCA_046260035.1 Anaerolineae bacterium | reverse complement strand
CCCATCGCATCTGCCGTCTGCGGGCTTTCGCCCACCGCGCGCAGATTGAGGCCGTTGCGCGTCTTGAAAAGATAATATGTGGCTAACGGGACGAGGATGTACAACAGATAGGTAAGAACATCCTGCTTAAAAAGCGCGCCTACCAAGGGCACCTGGCTCAACATCGGGATTTCGATCGGCTTGAAGCGCGGCCCGACCATACCGACCAGGTTGCCACCGTTGGAAGCCGGCCCCAGGCGTTCGCCCAGGAAACTCGCCAGGCCGGTGCCAAACAGCGTGATACTCAATCCACTGACTACCTGGTTGGCGCGCATAGTGACGGTGAGGAAAGCGTGTATTGTCGCCATTGCCATCCCCATAAGCATCGCAACGAGCACACCGAGCCACGTGCTGCCGGTGTAAAATGCCGTGGCGAACGCTGTAACCGCACCGGTGAGCATCATTCCTTCCAGGCCCAGGTTGAGGATGCCGGAGCGTTCGGTATAGATTTCGCCCAGCGCCGCGTAAATGAGCGAGGTGCCGGCACGCAGCGTAATCGTCAGAATTTGCGTCAGCAATGTGAGCAACCCTATCATGACGTCACCTCGGTGTGCGTTTCCTGGCGCACGATGCGGATGCGATACTCGGTGAAGATCGTCCCCGCCAGCATGGGGATGAGGATCATCCCTTGCAGCACCAGCCCAACCGAGGCCGGGAGACGCATTTTCATCTGAATCTGGTCGCCGCCGACGAGTAGCGCCGCCATAAGGATCGCCACAAACAGGATCACGATGGGGTTGAGTTGCGCCATCCAGGCGACGATGATGGCTGTGTACCCATATCCGACGGACAACCCCTGCTGCAAGCGGCGCGAGAGACCGAGCACCTCGCACGCCCCCGCCAGGCCGCTCAGTGCGCCGGAGAGCAGCAGGGCCAACACAATGTTCCGGGCGATGTTGATCCCCAGATAGCGGGCCGCTGTCTGATTTTCGCCGATGATTTTCAACTCGAAGCCCCAACGGGTGTATTTGAACACCAGCCACAGCAGGATGGCAAGAATAATGGCAAAGATAAGTCCTGCGTTTGCGCGTCCGGCGATTTGTGGCAGCCAGGCCGTTTCGGGGAATTTGGCCGTGCCGGAATTGTAACCCGGCGCGCGCCAGGCAATGTAGTATAAGTGCTCAGAATAAAGAATGGCGACGTAGTTGAGCATCAGCGTCGTCAATGTTTCGTCGACTTTGAGATAGGCTTTGAGCAGTGCCGGGATGCCGGACCATAGTGCCCCTGCGACGATCCCGGCGAGAATCGCCAAGGGCAGCACCGTCCATCCAGGCAGCCCTTGTGACCAAAATAGTGCTACGCCCGCTGCTGCTACTCCACCGAGCGTCAACTGTCCCTCTGCCCCGATGTTCCAAAAGCGCATACGAAAGGCGACGGAAACCGCCAATCCCGTCAACATCAGGGGGATAGCCTTGACCAGCGTTTCGGTGATGCCGTACCACGAGCCAAACGCGCCCTTTGCCATTGCCGCGTAGGTGGCGAAGGGATTGGCTCCTGAAACAGCCAGAAGTACGGCGCCGAAGATCAGCGATACGATGAAGGAGACGATCGGCACCAGCACCGTCGCCCGGCGCGAAACAGATTCTCGTTTTTCAAAGACAATGCGCATAGTAGCCCTCAGCTATCAGCCGTCAGCGATCAGCCAACCACCGATTACCAAATTTCCAGTCTTTCAATTTTCAATCTCTTGTGCCCCGGCCATCATTAGCCCGAGGGTTTCGATGTCGGCAGTATCGGATGGCAGGATCCCCATCACGTGCCCTTCGTAGAGTACCGCGATGCGGTCTGCAATCGTCAGGAGTTCCTCCAGGTCTTCGGAAATCAGCAACACTGCCCGTTGTGCGTCGCGTTGCTCCAGCAGTCGCCGCCGCACGGCTTCGGTTGCCCCCACGTCCAGCCCGCGCGAAGGGTAGACGGCGACCAGCAACCCGGCACACGCGTCGATTTCTCGTGCCAGGATGGCCTTCTGGATGTTACCACCGGAGAGGAATTTGATATGCGTCATCGGCGAGGGGGTCGAAATGCGGAACGCCTCGATCATACGGCGTGCCAGTTCCAGGATGCGGCGGGGATGCAGAATCCCGTGTGCGGTGAGTGGTGGTTGGCGATAGCCCTTCATCGCGATGTTGTCGGCGACGGCCATGTCACCCACCACACCCATCCCGATGCGATCGGCGGGGATGTGGCTGACGCCGGATTGGATCATCTCTAGCGGTGGTTTGTCGGTGCGATCTTTGCCGTTGATGAAGACCTTGCCCTGGGTCACTTTGCGCAGGCCGGTAACAACTTCGGCCAACTCGCGCTGCCCGTTGCCCGCCACCCCCGCGATTCCCAGAATTTCCCCGTCAAAGATGGAGAACGAAACGTCGCGCAGCGCTGGCAATCCCTTGTCGTTAGCAGCGCACACATCGCGTAGTTCGAGGGTCACTTCACCCGGAGTGCAGTCGCTTTTTTCCAGGCGGAAGAGCACCTCACGGCCCACCATCAGCCGTGCTAATTCCTGTGGATTGGTTTCGGATGTCTTTTTCACGGCGACGACGCGCCCGTGCTGCATCACGCGCACCCATTGCGAGAACGCCATCACCTCTTCCATCTTATGGGTGATGAAGACGGCGGATTTGCCCTCGTCGGTCATAATCTTGATGATCTGGCCTAACTCACGGGCTTCTTGGGGCGTCAAGACGGCGGTTGGTTCGTCCAGGATCAGAATTTCTGCCCCGCGGTAGATCAACTTGAGGATTTCAACACGCTGTTGCTCACCCACACTCAATTGCCAGATGTAAGCATTGGGATCGACTTCGAGGTTGTAGCGCTGCGAGATTTCGCGAATGCGCCGGGCGATCTCATCCATGCGGGGGGCGAAAGGCAGATCCGTCATCCCCAAAATGATGTTCTCGGCGACGGTCATCGTCGACACAAGCATGAAGTTCTGGTGCACCATCCCGATGCCTAACGCGGCGGCATCACGCGGCGAATGGATCTCGACGCGTTGCCCGCGCACGTAAATCTCACCCTCGTCGGGCCGGTACAGTCCTACCAGGACGTTCATCAGCGTGCTTTTCCCGGCCCCATTCTCACCGAGCAGCGCCAGGACTTCGCCCGGGTACAGTTCCAGGTCGGCATGGTCATTCGCCAGGACGCCAGGGAAATGCTTGGTGATCCCGCGCATTTCCAGAATGGGGGTAGGGCTTGTTTGTTCGCTCATCAACATTTCCTCAAGATTTAGGCCAGACCTGACAGGTTGTGCGAGCTGTGTTCGCCTGAAACCTGTCAGGTCTATTATCCATCAATCCCTATTCGGTGGGAATCGTCCCGACCACACCCTCGACGAAGAACTGCATACCGAGTTTGTCCTCGTCACTCATACATTGACCGGCGGCGACCACTTCGTTACCTGCCTGATCCATGATGGGGCCGCAGAAAATCTGATCGTTGTCGATGATTTCCTTCTTGGCAGCGTCGACGAGGTCTCGGACATCTTGCGGCACCTTGGCGCTGTAATCGGCCAATCGCACGACGTCGTCACCAAGACCTCCCCAATACGAGTGGGTCTCCCACGTGCCATCGATGGCCTTTTGCACGGTGTCGATGTAGTATTCGCTCCAGTTCCACATTGGGCTGGTGAGCACCGAATCGCCGACGAACGCGCGCATGTCGGAGTCGTAACCGATGCTCAGTGCGCCGCGTTCCTGGGCCGCCTTCTGCGGTTCGGTGGTGTCCTGGTGCTGCGCGATGATGTCGGCACCGGCATCCAGCAGCGCTACGGCGGCCTCACGTTCCTTCACCGGATCGTACCAGGTGTTGGTCCACACGACGGTGACTTTCGCATCCGGATTGACCGAGCGCACACCGAGTGTGAAGGCATTGATACCGCGTACCACCTCAGGGATGGGGAACGCCCCAACGTAGCCGATGTTGCCGTTCGACGTCATCTTGCCGGCGACGATGCCGGAGAGATAGCGCGCCTGGTAAATCCGCCCAAAATAGACGGCCATATTGTCGAGCGTCTTGTAGCCGGAGCAGTGTTCGAATTTGACGTCCGGGAATTCCTGGGCTACTTCGTACATATAATCCATATACCCGAAGGATGTGGCGAAGATCATATCGTAGCCTTCCTGGGCATACTGGCGGATCACGCGCGAAGCATCCGGTCCTTCTTCGACGTTCTCGATGTAAGTGGTTTCAACCGCATCGCCCAACGCCTCTTCAAGCTCTTTGCGCCCACGGTCGTGCTCGTAGGTCCAGCCCAGATCGCCGGGAGGGCCGATGTAGACAAATGCTATTTTGTAGGGTTCACCGGTTTTCGACGCCCCCCCTGTAC
This sequence comes from Anaerolineae bacterium, assembly GCA_046260035.1. GTDB lineage: Bacteria > Chloroflexota > Anaerolineae > B4-G1 > SLSP01 > DSWT01. The sequence continues at coordinate 251 of JBJYXQ010000001.1, read as the reverse complement.
CGCCGCAGGCGGGCAATACCATTGCAACGACGATCATCAACGCTAGTGCAGTCCAAAGATTTCGTTTCATTTGTATCCTCCTTCAAATAGTAGACAAACTGAAAACTAAATCGAACATTGGGACTTTGCTAGGAATTTACTGCCCTGTGCACCTCCTTTTTGACGCCCCAGGTCCCAAACGTCTGGCGGCGAAATCTATCCACATATTAGAGAGATAAGGCGGTTTGTCAAACCGTCGCTTGTCAAGGCGG